>CAMENQ010000017.1 GCA_945928585.1 uncultured Roseburia sp.
TGTTCATGGAACATCAACAGCAGGAGAAATTTTTGCAAATAATGCAAAAATAGAAGGCGATGTAAAGAGCTCAGGAAGCATTAAGATAGGCAATGGCTCTATTATTATGGGAAATGTATATGCTACAAGTGCAGTTATCGGAGGCGCCATAAGAGGTGACATAGACGTACACGGACCTGTTATTGTAGATGCTACTGCAGTAGTACAGGGTAATATTAAGTCACGTTCAGTTCAGATAAATAACGGTGCAGCTATAGAAGGCTTTTGTTCTCAGTGTTATGCAGATATTGATTACAAGGCATTGTTTGATGATACATTTGGAAAAAACTAAAAGAGGTGACTTAAGGTGAAGGAAATAAAGAGAGTTTTACTAAAACTTAGCGGAGAAGCGTTAGCAGGAGATAAACATACAGGCTTTGATGAGGCTACGGTAGTAGGTGTTGCAAAACAGATAAAGACTATTACTGATATGGGTATACAGGTAGGTATAGTTATAGGAGGAGGAAACTTCTGGAGAGGCCGTTCCAGTGAGAAAATAGACAGGACAAAGGCTGATTCCATTGGTATGCTGGCTACGGTTATGAACTGTATTTATGTGTCAGAGATATTCCGTACAGAGGGTATGATGACACAGGTTTTAACACCTTTTGAATGTGGTTCATTTACAAAGCTTTACTCAAAGGACAGAGCCAATAAATATTTTGATAAAGGTATGGTAGTATTTTTTGCAGGTGGCATCGGACATCCATATTTTTCTACAGATATGGCTACAGTCCTTCGTGCCATAGAGATTGAAGCTGATATAATACTTTCAGCAAAATCAATTGACGGAGTGTATGACAGTGACCCTGCGAAAAATCCAGATGCTAAAAAGTTTGATGAAATTGCCATTAAGGATGTAGTTGACAAAAAGCTTGGTGTTATTGATTTGGCAGCATCAGTATTATGTATGGAAAACAAAATGCCAATGCTTATATTCGGACTTAACGAAAAGGACAGCATTATCAATACAGTAAACGGAAAGTTTACAGGTACAAAAATTACAGTTGACTAATAAAAGAAAAACATATTAAAAGGAGATATTATAATGGATTCAAGATTAAATCAGTACGAAGAAAAAATGGAGAAGACACTGGACTCCCTCTTAAGTGATTATGTTACCATAAGAGCCGGAAGAGCAAACCCACATATACTCGACAAGCTTAAAGTGGATTATTATGGAACACCAACACCTTTTCAGCAGGTTGCAAACATATCTGTTCCGGAAGCACGTATGATACAGATTCAGCCATGGGAAGCAAGTCTCATTAAGGAAATAGAAAAGGCCATAATAAACTCTGATTTAGGACTTACGCCAAACAGTGACGGAAAGGTAGTACGTCTTATTTTCCCTGAGCTTACAGAGGAGAGAAGAAAAGAACTTGTAAAGGATGTAAAGAAAAAGGGTGAAAATGCCAAGGTTGCAGTAAGAAATATAAGAAGAGATGCAAATGATGTATTCAAGAAACAGGCTAAAGCGAACGAGATTTCAGAGGATGAAGAAAAGCAGCTTGAGGATGAGATACAGAAGCTTACAGATAAGTATGTTGATAAGGTAGATAAGGCTATAGAAGAAAAGTCAAAGGAAATACTTACAGTTTAATTATGTAAAAAAGCTGCCGTGTGTATTGATATTGTCAGGCACACGGCAGGACTGAATTTAAAATTATTGTAATTAATAAGTTAATCATATTACGGATAATAAGATAGGAAACGAGGATATAATATGTCACAGGATAAAACGACATTTAAGATTCCAAATCATGTAGCAATTATACTTGATGGAAACGGAAGGTGGGCAAAAAAGAGACTGCTTCCAAGAAATCTTGGGCATAAGGCAGGAGCTAAGGCGGTGGAAGATATATGTGAAGATGCATGGAATCTTGGCATAAAGTATCTTACAGTATATGCCTTTTCCACAGAAAACTGGAAAAGACCTGAGGATGAAGTAAATGCCCTTATGAAGCTTTTGCGTAATTATCTGGTGGATTGTATAGAACGCTCAAATAAAAATAATATGAGAGTTCGTGTTATAGGAGAAAAGACGGGGCTTAGTCAGGATATACAGGAAAGCATTGAAAAACTTGAAAAGGTGACAGAGAAAAATACAGGATTAAACTTTACCATAGCCATAAATTACGGCAGCCGCGACGAGATAACGAGAGCTGTAAAAAAAATCGCAGAGAGAGTGGCAAAAGGTGAAATTGCTCCTGACAGTATAGATATGAACGTTATAAGTGAAAGTCTGGATACAAAGGGAATACCTGATCCTGATTTACTTATCAGAACAAGCGGAGAGGAGAGACTGTCAAACTTTCTTCTGTGGCAGCTTGCATATACGGAATTTTATTTTACTGATGTGCTTTGGCCGGATTTTAACAAAAAAGAACTGGAAAAAGCTATAGAAAAGTATAACGGACGAGAGAGAAGATTTGGAGGAGTAAAGTAGATGTCATTAGGAAAGCTTATGAATAAATCGTTTCTGACAAGAACAATAAGTGGCTTCTTTTTATGTGTAATAATAGCAGTCACAGCCATATTAGGCGGAGATATATTATTTGGTGCAGTATATGTCATATCTCTTATTGGTCTTTTTGAATTATACAGAGTGGCAGGAATGGAAAAAACAGCCCTTGCGGCAGTAGGATATATAGGTACGGTAGTATATTATATACTTATAAGATTTACCACAGCTAATCATTTTACGGAATTTGCAGTCGCACTTATGATACTGGTTATGGCAGTTTATGTATTTACATTTCCTAAGTATTCCATAGACAAGGTGCTTATGACATATTTTGGAGTAATGTATGTACCGGTTATGATGTCGTATATGTATTTTGTAAGAAGCTATAATTATGACGGCATTTATACATTCTGGCTTATTTTTGTAAGCTCATGGGCATGCGATACATGTGCATATCTTGCAGGAGTAATATTCGGAAAGCATAAGATGACACCTGTACTTAGTCCGAAGAAAACTATAGAAGGAGCTGTTGGCGGAGTTATAGGAGCAGCTGCCATAGGAGCAGTGTATGGTATTTGTATAGGAGGGAAACTCATAAGTATAGACAGTGATATTGCACCTGTACTTTTTGCAGTAATAGGAGCCATAGGAGGACTTATCTCCATGATAGGAGATTTGTGTGCATCAGCCATTAAGAGAAATTACGAAAAAAAGGATTATGGAAAGCTTATTCCAGGACATGGCGGTATAATGGACAGATTTGACAGTGTTATAATTACGGCTCCATTAATATATTATCTTATAGTATATTTTGCAAAATAAAGCCTTAAACACAACTTGATTCAGCTGATTGTACAAAGCTGATAGTTGGTTAATAAAAGTATTGGCAGTATATGGGGAGAGAAAGGATTAGGTTTTAGAGCAGAATGAGTGACATTAAGAAGAAAATAGCAGTGTTAGGTTCAACAGGCTCCATAGGAACACAGACCTTAGAGGTTGTGAGACATAACAGTGATTTTAAAATAGAGGTTCTGGCAGCAGGAAGCAATATAGAAGCTTTGGAGAAACAGGTAAGAGAGTTTTCTCCAAGGCTTGTATGCGTATATAAGGAAAATGCGGCAAAGGAGCTGAAAACAAAAATAGCTGATACAGATACCAAGGTTGTATCAGGTATGGAGGGACTTATTGAAGCAGCCACTTTTGATACGACTAATGTGGTAGTGACGGCTATGGTTGGAATGATAGGCATAAGACCTACCATAGAGGCCATAAAGACAGGCAAGGATATAGCACTTGCAAATAAAGAGACACTTGTTACGGCAGGACATATTATTATTCCGCTTTCAAAGGAATACGGAGTAAGCATTCTGCCGGTAGACAGTGAGCATAGTGCAATATTCCAGTGCTTAAACGGAGAGCATAAGGGACAGATAGATAAGATACTTCTCACTGCCTCAGGAGGGCCATTCAGAGGCAAAACAAGGGAGCAGATGAAAGATATTACTGTAGAACAGGCACTTAAACATCCGAACTGGGCTATGGGAAGAAAAATCACCATAGATTCTGCTACCATGGTAAATAAAGGTCTGGAGGTCATGGAGGCAAAATGGCTGTTTGATGTGGATTTTGAACATATACAGGTAGTTGTACAGCCACAGAGTCTTATACATTCCATGATACAGTTTAAGGACGGAGCCATTATGGCGCAGCTTGGTACTCCTGACATGAAGCTTCCTATCCAGTATGCACTTACATATCCGGACAGAAGGTATCTGGAAGGTGACAGAGTAGATTTTAATACACTTTCACAGATTACATTTTCAGTACCTGATATGGAGAATTTTACAGGATTAAAGATGGCGTATGAGGCAGGCAGAATGGGAGGAGTTATGCCGACTGTATTTAATGCTGCAAATGAACTGGCTGTAGGAAAGTTTCTTGACAGAAAAATAGGATTTCTGGATATAACGGACAGTATACAGTATGCTTTGGAAAATGTGAAAAATATTGATGAACCTGATTTGAAACAGATACTTGAAACGGAGCAGAATGTTTATGAGCTGCTTGAGGAGTATTTTAATAATTAATTAAAAATATAAAGAGAAAAGAGAGGCTATATGAGTATAATAATTGCAATTATAATTTTTGGACTGTTGATATTTATACACGAGATGGGACATTTTCTCCTTGCAAAGAAAAACGGCATAAGAGTAGTGGAATTTTCCATTGGCTTCGGGCCAAGACTTTTTTCCTTTGACAAGGGAGACACAAAGTATTCCCTTAAGCTGCTTCCATTTGGAGGAGCATGTCAGATGCTGGGGGAGGATTATTATGGCGAGGAGGATGTAGACCTTGACCATGAAAATTCCTTTGAGAGTAAGTCAGTGTGGGCGAGAATAGCCGTTATACTGGCAGGCCCTTTATTTAATATACTTCTTGCATTTCTTCTGGCACTTGTAGTTATGGGCATAGTCGGCTATGACGAGCCTTTAGTCACATATGTGGAGGACGGTTCACCTCTTTATGAGGCGGGCATACGAAGCGGTGATATTATCACAGAGTTTAATGGGGAAAATGTTACGTTATCAAGAGAATTGATGCTTGAACTGTATGTAAATCCCCTTGAAGGAGAGCCAGTTACAATAAAATACGAAAGAGACGGCAAGGAATATGAGGTATCCGTTAAGCCAGAGCTTAAAAAAACATATGCCCTTGGTATAACATATATGGCAACAGATACTCCTGCAGCTATGGAAGAAATAACGGAGGAAGGAGCATTTGCAAAGGCAGGTGTTAAAAAGGGAGATATCATTACATCTATAGGCGGTGTAGAGATTTCTACAGGAGCAGATTTAAATTCATATTTTAAAGAGCATCCTCTTGACGGAAGTGAGCTGGAATGTGTTCTTACAAGAGACGGCGAGGAATATACAGTAAAGGTTATACCTGTATATGGCGGAGAGTCATATGTTCTTGGCTTTAATTACAATATGGCAAGAGTGGAGGTTGGCCCTGTTGATGCCATAAAATACAGTGCGGCAGAAATTAAGTATCAGATAAAATCAGTTATAAGAAGCCTTGGACTTTTATTTAAGGGAGAACTTGGCGCTGATGATTTTTCTGGACCTGTAGGCATTGTGGACATAATAGATGACACATATCAGGCAAGCAGGGAAGACGGAGCATTATATGTATTTTTAAATATTGCAAATATTACACTTCTTATAAGTGCAAATCTTGGAATGATGAATCTTCTTCCTATTCCGGGACTTGATGGCGGAAGACTTATATTTTTACTAATCGAGGCAATCTTTAAAAAACCTGTGCCGAAGAAATTTGAGGGTGTTGTTACGGCAGCATGTATGATTGCCATTATGCTGTTTGCAGTATATGTAATGTTTAATGATATAAGAAAACTGTTTTAAATCTGCGTTCATTTTTAGTGGAGGTGCTTGGCAGAATGAGAGATAACACAAAGGTAATCAAAATCGGAAATAAGCTTATAGGCGGTGGAAACCCTGTTATGATACAGTCTATGACAAATACAAGGACTGATGACGTAAGGGCTACGGTAGAACAGATAAAACGACTTGAGGAAGCAGGCTGTGACATAGTAAGGTGTACTGTTCCAAATGAAGCATGTGCGAAGGCAATAAAGGAAATAAAGAAGGAAATAAGAATACCTTTGGTTGCAGATATTCATTTTGATTATAAAATGGCAATAGCCGCCATGGAAAATGGAGCCGACAAGATAAGAATAAATCCAGGAAATATCGGTGCAAAGGAAAATGTTAAAGCAGTTGTTGACGTGGCAAAATCCATGAATATACCTATAAGGGTAGGTGTAAACAGCGGCTCACTGGAGAAAAATCTGATAGAAAAGTACGGCGGAGTGAGTGCAGAGGGCATTGTGGAAAGTGCACTTGATAAGGTAAAACTGATAGAGGATATGGACTATGACAATCTTGTAATAAGCATAAAATCCTCAGATGTGCTTATGTGTGTAAAGGCCCATGAACTTATTGATAAGGCTGTAAATTATCCTCTCCATGTAGGAATAACTGAGTCAGGCACTGTATGGTCAGGAAATATTAAATCGTCTGTTGGACTTGGAATCATATTATATCAGGGCATAGGAGATACAATAAGAGTATCTCTTACTGGAGACCCGGTTGAGGAAATAAAAACGGCAAAGCTTCTTTTAAGGACACTTGGTTTAAGAAAAGGCGGCATAGAGGTTGTTTCATGTCCAACATGCGGAAGAACAAAAATAAACCTTATTGACCTTGCCACAAAGGTAGAGACTATGGCTGCAAAATATGATAATCTTAATATTAAGCTTGCAGTTATGGGCTGTGCCGTAAACGGACCGGGAGAAGCAAGGGAGGCTGACCTTGGCATTGCAGGAGGAGACGGAGAGGGACTTTTAATAAAAAAAGGTGAAATAGTAAAAAAAGTTCCTGAGTCTATGCTATTACAGGTACTGGAGGAAGAACTTAAGAACTGGAAATGAGGTAAGTATAATGGATGAGCAGCAGTATAAGAGATTTTTTTCCGTGTTTCCCGAATTAAAATTTGACAGTGAGCTTATGAATCTTATGAGTCTTGTTTCAGTGGAAAAAATAGCAACAAACCACAACAAGAGCACATTAAAGGTATACATACTAAGTACACGTATTATATCAGGAAAAGATATAAGCTATATGGAAAGAGAAATGGAAACACAGCTGTTCGGAAGAAACAATGTGCGTGTGATTATCTCGCCAAAATATGTTCTTTCAAAGCAGTACACACCAAAGAATTTGTGGAATGAATATAAAGAAACCATATATGATGAGCTTAGAGCCATGAACATAATGATGTACAATATGCTAAGGCGTGGTGATGTGGAATTTACGGACAATAACCATATGAAGCTTACATTGGAAAAAAGCGTTATAGGAAAGGATAAGGAGCCGGAGCTTGTACGTTATATAAAGGAAGTTTTTACGGAAAGATGCGGTCTTTTGCTTGAAGTTGACATAGAACATAAAGAGCCGACGGAAAGCAGATACAGAAAGCAGCAGGAGCAGAAGGTAGAAAATGAGGTGGCTCAGATAGTAAAAAAGCGAAATGATGCTATGAAATCGTCGGAAAACACATACGAAGCCGGCAATGATGTGACAGAAAAATCAAAGGATTATGATGCTACTGAAAAAGGCATATCAGAAACAACTGAACCAAAATCATTATCAACAGAAATGGTCTCATCAAAAACAGACTTATCAGAAAATGCGTCACAAAAAAAGACACTGTCCGAAAATCAAAATCAAAACCGGCAGGCAGGAAAGTCAGATAAATATTCAGGCTCAAACGTAAATGGCGAAAAGAAATATTTCAGACGAGACGGCTATGGAAAATCAGACAATCCTGATGTGATTTACGGCAGGGAATTTGATGATGACTATACAAAGATAGTTGATATATCGGCAGAGTCTGGTGTAGTAGCCATAAAAGGACAGATTATACAGGTTGATACAAGAGAAATAAGAAACGAAAGAACAATAGTAACATTTGCGGTGACGGATTTTACGGACACCATTAAGGCAAAAATGTTTATCAAAAATGAGCTGCTTTTAGAAATAATGGAGCATATAAAAACAGGTGCTTTCATAAGACTTAAAGGAATGGCTCTTTTTGATACATATGACAAAGAGGTATCAATAGCTTCCGTTACAGGTATAATGAAGGCACAGGATGACAGAATACCAAGAATTGACACAAGTGTTGAAAAAAGAGTAGAGCTTCACTGCCATACAAAGATGAGTGATATGGATGGTGTTTCAGATGCAGGAGACATTATTAAAACTGCAATAAAGTGGGGACACAAGGCACTTGCAATAACTGACCACGGCTGTGTACAGGGCTTTACAGATGCACTTCATGCACTTGATAAGATAAAGGGAGATTATAAGAAAAAAGGCGAGGAGCTTGACTTTAAGGTATTATATGGCGTTGAGGCATACCTTGTAGATGACCTTAAGGATATTGTAACAGATGCAAAGGGACAGTCACTTGATGATACATATGTAGTATTTGATATAGAGACGACAGGCTTTAGTGCTACCTACGATAAAATAATAGAAATAGGTGCCGTAAAGGTAAAGGGAGGAAAAATAACTGATAAATTCAGTGAATTTATAAACCCTGAGATACCTATACCATTTAGAATAGAGCAGCTTACAAGCATAAATGATTCAATGGTAATGGATGCAGATAAGGTGGATGTTGTTCTTAAAAGATTCCTTGAATTTTGTGAGGGAGCTGTTATGGTAGCCCACAATGCGGATTTTGATATGTCCTTTATATTTAAAAACGCACAGGATTTAGGCATTGATTTTAAGTGTACCATAGTGGATACGGTATCACTTGCAAGAGTTCTTCTGCCGTCACTAAACAGATATAAGCTTGATACGGTGGCAAAGGCAGTTGGAGTATCACTGGAGCATCACCACAGGGCAGTAGATGATGCAGGCTGTACGGCAGAGATATTTGTAAAATTTGTGGAAATGCTTAAGGAAAGAGATATATCAAATCTTGATGAGATAAATGAAATGAGCAGGGCGTCGGAAACAGCCATAAAGAAGCTTCCAAGCCATCATGCCATTATTATTGCAAAAAATGAAACAGGACGTATAAACCTGTACAGACTTGTTTCAAATTCACACATAAAATATTTTAACCGTCAGCCACGTATACCAAAAAGTGATTTTCTTGCAAACAGGGAGGGACTTATAATAGGCTCTGCATGTGAGGCAGGAGAATTATATCAGGCAGTATACGGAGGAAAGAGTGATGCGGAGATTGCAAGGCTTGTAAATTTCTATGATTATTTGGAAATACAGCCTCTCGGCAACAATATGTTTATGGTAAATAAGGGAGAGACTACAGTTGAAAACCTTATAGAAGTAAATAAAAAAATAGTTGAACTTGGAGAAAAGTTTGATAAGCCTGTTGTGGCTACATGTGATGTCCATTTTTTAAACCCTGAGGATGAAATATACAGGCGTATTATCATGGCGGGAAAAGGCTTTGATGATGCAGACAATCAGGCTCCCCTATATCTTAGAACTACTGAAGAAATGCTTGATGAATTTAAGTATCTGGGCAGTGATAAGGCATATGAGGTGGTAGTGACAAATACAAATAAAATAGCTGATATGATAGAAAACATATCACCTGTTCATCCTGACAAGGCACCGCCGGTCATACCAAATTCAGACCAGATATTAAGGAATATCTGTTACAATACAGCCCATGCCATGTATGGGGAAAATCTTCCAGAGGTAGTTACGGAAAGACTGGAAAGAGAGCTGAACTCTATTATATCAAACGGATTTGCTGTTATGTATATTATTGCACAGAAGCTTGTTTGGAAATCAAACGAGGATGGCTATCTTGTAGGCTCAAGAGGTTCCGTAGGATCATCATTTGTGGCAACTATGGCAGGAATAACAGAGGTAAATCCATTAAGACCTCATTATTACTGCAGCAAGTGTCACTACAGTGATTTTGATTCGGATTTGGTGAAATCATATGCCGGAAGCTCAGGTTGTGATATGCCGGATAAGAAATGTCCTGTTTGTGGTGAGGACCTGGTAAAGGCAGGCTTTGATATACCGTTTGAGACATTCTTAGGCTTTAAAGGAAATAAGGAGCCTGATATAGACCTTAATTTCTCAGGAGAATACCAAAGTAAGGCTCACGAATATACAGAGGTTATATTTGGAAAAGGTCAGACATTCAGAGCAGGTACAATAGGTACTTTGGCAGATAAGACTGCATACGGCTTTGTTAAAAAATATTATGAGGAGCGGGGAGTCACAAAAAGACCATGCGAAATAGAAAGAATAGTACAGGGCTGCGTAGGTGTAAGACGTACAACGGGACAGCATCCGGGAGGTATTATTGTACTTCCTTACGGAGAAGAAATATATAAGTTTACACCGGTTCAAAGACCTGCAAACGATATGACTACAAAGACCATAACCACACACTTTGACTACCACTCTATAGACCACAATCTGTTAAAACTTGATATTCTCGGACACGATGATCCTACCATGATTCGTATGCTTGAGGATTTAACGGGAATTGATGCAAAGACCATAAAATTTGATGATAAAGGAGTGCTTTCACTGTTTGAAAGTACGGAGGCACTGGGCATAACTCCTGACGATATAGGAGGATGTCCGTTAGGATGCCTTGGCATACCGGAGTTTGGTACTGATTTTGTTATACAGATGCTTTTGGACACAAAGCCAAAGACAATATCCGACCTTATAAGAATATCAGGACTTTCACATGGAACTGATGTATGGCTGGGAAATGCCCAGACTCTTATTCAGGAAGGAAAGGCAACTATATCTACGGCTATATGTACAAGAGACGATATTATGACGTATCTTATAAATATGGGTCTTGATTCAGAGGAGTCATTTAAGATAATGGAGGCTGTAAGAAAAGGAACTGTGGCAAAAGGAAAATGCGGAAACTGGGATGAATGGAAGGCTGATATGACAGCACATGGCGTTCCTGACTGGTATATCTGGTCATGTGAAAAGATACAGTATATGTTTCCAAAGGCTCATGCTGCAGCATATGTTATGATGGCGTTTCGTATAGCATGGTTTAAGATAAATTATCCTTTGGCATATTATGCAGCATATTTCAGCATAAGGGCTTCTGCCTTTGATTATGAGCTGATGTGTCAGGGCAGGGATAAGCTTGAGTATTTTCTTGCTGAATATAAAAAACAGAATGATGCGGGAACACTGTCAAAGGTAGATCAGGATAAAATAAAGGATATGAAGATAGTGCAGGAAATGTACGCCAGAGGCTTTGAATTTACAAAAATAGATTTATATAAGGCACAGGCTACCAGATTTCAGATAGTAAACGAAAAACTGATGCCATCATTCAGCAGTATAAGCGGAATGGGAGATAAGGCTGCTGAGGCTGTAGTGGAGGCTGCAAAGGACGGTAAATTCTTATCAAAGGATGATTTCAGAGACAGAACTAAAGTAAGTAAGACAGTTATTGACCTTATGGCAGACCTGGGACTTATGGAGGATTTATCTGAGACAAACCAGCTTTCTCTGTTTGATTTTGTATAAAGTATATCGGTTAATTTAAGTATTAATTGTGGAAAAAAAAGGGAATATAAGCTATGATAGATAAGGAGAGATTTGAGAGGGCAAAGGAAAAGGTTATAGGATTGCAGAGAGAAAGAAACGGTATAGGAACACTAAAGGAAAAAACCATTCATGCGGTATTGAAAAATTATTACGAGGAGGACTGTGATAAACAGGAAATACCTATTGACACCTTTGTTGCAGACATATACAATGGCAGACAGATAATAGAAATACAGACAGCACAATTCAACCGTATGCGGGAAAAACTGACCGGATTTCTGCCTTCCTATGAGGTGACTATAGTTCATCCCATACCAAGATACAAATATCTTGTATGGATAGATAAGGATACAGGAGAATATTCCCAGAGAAGAAAGTCACCGGTTACAGGAAACCCATATTTTATATTTCCGGAGCTATATAAGATAAAGCCATATTTATTGGATGATAACCTGCATATAAGAGTGGTTATGATGGATATGGAGGAGTTAAGATTTATAAATAAATCGCCGAAAAGAAGAAAGAAAAGTGCAGGAAAATATGATAGACTTCCACTTGAAATGGTGGATGAGGTTATAATTGACTGTAGGGAGGATTATATGCAGTTTGTGCCATATTCGCTGGAGGGGGAATTTACCTCTCTGGAATTTGCAAAGGAAGCACATATCAGCAGAGCACTGGCACAGACAGTGCTTAATATACTCCATTATGTAGGAACTGTGGAAAAGACAGGGAAAAGGGGAAACAGTATACTCTATCAGGTAAAAGAGTAGAAAGGAATAATCATGGGAGAAAAATTAAAACCAATAGTAGGGAAAAGTCCTGTTTTGGAGGAAAAAAGAATAAGAGAAGAACAGGAGCGCAGACAGCTAAGAAAGCAGGCCGCTGCAGTTAAAAGAAAAAGACAGCAGAGAAAGAGGATAGCGGCACTTGTTTTTATTATGTGTGTAATCGTATTTGGAATAGGTGCCATTATAAGACTGGTGACAGGTTCAAATGATGACAAAACAACGGAAAAAACCGGCAGTGACATTATAAAAACAGAAGAGCCTGATGACAAAAGCGGTGTTGTGTCCGAGGCTGACGTACTGGAGGTAGGTCTGACTGAGGCTGATTATATATATGACTGCCAGGACACAGAAATAATGGGAAAGCTTTCCGGAAAAGCTGAAAACAATAAGATAATAAATTATATATATGAAAATTATAAAGCATATCCGGAGGAAATTCTTAAGGCATTATCAAACAATAGCGAGCTTGCGGATTTTGCCATAAAATATCCGATGGAAATAAAAAAACAACATGAAAACGTCACTACTGTAGAGGATATGTATGAGAAGGGGGAAATGCCATTATTCATTCAGTGGGATGACAGGTGGGGATATTATCCTTACGGAGATGATGTTATAGGCTTATCCGGCTGCGGTCCTACGTGTCTTTCGATGGTAATGGTTGCACTGACAGGAAAAAATCAATATACCCCGACAGCTATTGCTAATTTTGCAACTGAAAACGGATATTATGTGGCTGGTGCGGGAACAGCATGGTCATTTTTTAATGAGGGAGTGCAAAGACTGGGTTTAAGCTCGCGAACCATAGGAAAAAATGAAAATGAGATGAAGACTGCTTTAAATAATGGAGAAATACTTATTCTTAGTATGGGGCCCGGAATATTTACGGCAGGTGGTCATTATATAGTTATATATGATTATGATAATAATACAGGAGAATTTATGATAAAGGATCCAAATAGTGTTATAAGGTCGAACACCACATATAAGCTTGAGGCATTCAGGGATCAGATAAAAAATATATGGGCAATAAGCAAATAAAGGAGAAGTAATGGTAAATATACACATAGAGGACAAAAAAGCTTTTACATCAAAGTTATTTATAAAAAATGATTTTGATGACTATCTGCTGGTGGAGGCGTACATCACCACATTTAATACCTATACCATAGACGGGCGGATTCAGAAGAAGTTTTATACTGATGAGGAATATGAAACAATGGGAAGACCTGAACTTTCAAGATGGGGTGATATGAAAAAAATCTGTTTTGAAATGATAAAGGGAAATAAGACACCAATAAAGTTTAAAATAATACTAAAGCTGCCGGAGGAAAAGGCAGAGGGTATAGTAAAGGAATCAGGGGGAACCCTTACGGCGGAGGATGTGCAGGGGCTCATACTAAACATAAAGTATGAA
>CAMENQ010000018.1 GCA_945928585.1 uncultured Roseburia sp.
GGACCGGGCAGGGGGTTATATTTTATCTGTGTAAGCATTTAGGGGGCTGCTAGAAATTTATTAATATACTACCGTCATTTGCTTAGCAGAGGTCGTCTGTCTGAGGAAGTGACTGAGAATTCAGACACTTTCGAGTTACGACCGCCGCTTAGCAAATGGCGGTAGTTTATTAATAAAATTTCTTGCAGTACCCGAAGCTTACACAGATAAAATATAACCCCCTGCCCGGTCCGGTCCGCCACATCATCCCGCCACAAAGACATACGGCAAGGAAGAATTTTCTCCCCTCACAAAATCCCCCTACTGCTCCTTATACAAATCCCCAAACACCTGTCTGCACAAATCCTTGCAATACTGAACAGAAAATCCGCTTTCCTCATTTAATATTCTGTTTTTTGCAGCCAGCTCATCTGTATAATCACTAAGCTTATATGTAGTAATTGCCTGCTGTCCAAACAACTTATGTGTCACAAGAGGTATCACACCATAATCCTTTATGTATATCTGTCCATCCTCAGTATTTGATATGGTAACGTCTGCCATAGCTCCTACCATTCTTGGTCCTTTATCCTGATTAGATACAAAATTTCCAAGAGAATAGTAACAGAGTGTTTTATTTCCATTTGCTCCCTCTATCCATTCTACAGGCTGTATAACATGTGGATGGGCTGCTATAATAAGGTCTGCGCCGTTGTCCGCCATAAGCTGTGCCCAGCCAACCTCATCATATATACTGCCCGGCTCATCCCATGGCTCATGCTTATACTCCGGTCCCCAATGCGGACATACAATAACAAAATCTGCCATTTCGTCAGCTCTTTTTAAATCACTGACTATTCTGTCGGTATCCAGCATATTTACCATATACTCTCTACCTGTAGGAAGTGCTATACCGTTTGTTCCGTATGTATAGTTTAAAATTGCTATTTTTATTCCATCCTGCTCATATACATATATATTTTCAGATTCTTCCTGTGTCTGTGCCACACCCAGCACTGCCACATCCGGATGACTTGTTTTCCAATATGAAAGACAATTATCTATACCTGTTGCCCCCTTATCAAGAGCGTGATTTGTAGCATGAAGCACAACGTTAAAGCCTGCATTTACAAGTGCATCACCCATTTCATATGGTCCGTTAAAGCATGGATATCCTGAAAGACCCAGCTCCTTTCCTCCTAAAATAACCTCCTGATTAACTATGGCTATATCTGCTGACTGCACCTCATCCTTTACATTTGCAAAGAGATGGTCATAATTGTATGTGCCATCAGCTAAAAGACCGCTGTTAGTTACGCCATCGTGCATTAATATGTCGCCTACCATTTTTATATTGATTTCTACAGGTGCAAACGGCTCAGTTGTCGGTTCTTCAGTTGCCGGTTCTTCAGTGGTCTGCTGCATAGCCTCTGTTCCACTGCCTATTGTTCCGTTTACTTCTACCGTATCATTTTCTTTTGCACAGCCTGTTATTGCCGTTACAAGGACAACTGCCATAAACAAAGACTTTAATTTTTTTAATATACTGCTCATTTTTTATCCTTCCTTTCAAAACTGTAATTATATGTCTTTTACTCCGTGAAATATTGTATATTATCCTGTTTTACTGCACATATCTCTTATAGTTATCCATTTTATCAAGATAGCCCTCTATTGTACCAACATAAAGTATTTTTTTGTCAGGCATATCATAAAAATCTTTTGGTGTAACAAGTGAATAATGCTTGTCAAATTTTCTTATGCCATAGTCTTCAAGTGTTCTTGCCACAAACTGGGAACAGGCGTATCTTCTTTTTTGATGAAAAGGCTTGCCCATCACTAAAAATGGCAGTCCTAATACAGTGTAATGATATCTTTTTGCATTTTTCTCATAATATTTTATACGTTTCCATACATTTTTCTTCTGCTCCTTTGTACAGGTAATCTCTGATACCATACAAAGTGCCTTTGGAAAATGTTCTACAACCTTATCCATTTCCTCATGTTCAAAGCCTGACAATATAGGTACTTTTGGATTTCGTCTTCCAAAACTGTATGCATACTTTAATTCCTCATCCATTCCCAATACTATATGTATGTATTTATGTCTTGTAAAAAGTCTGATAAGTGTAGCAAATATACCCGGTGTGGAAACGAGTACCAGATATAGTTTTTCTGTTTGTTCATTTTTATTTTCATCTTTTTCTATGTCTTCCATTTGTTCCTCCTATGGAAATTTATATTGATGTCTGTAATATATGTAATGCTGTGCTATAGTATATATTAATTTTCAAATTTCTACAATATTTTATTTTATTAATCTTTTATTTGTGATATTATTAATTAAAAAATAAAAGAAATGAGGTGTTTTATGAAATTAAATTTAGATAAAAGATATACAAAGTTTTGTAAATACATAATACTGACGGCAGTTATTATATTTCTTCTGTTCAGGGTTATTGATGCCATACCTTCATTTTATGATAATTTCCTTGGATTTTTATCAGGTCTTTGTGAAATATCATTTCCTATTATAATTGGCTTTATTATCGCATATCTTCTCTTTGGTCCAATGAATGCCATAGAGAATTTTCTGATGAGAAGAAAGCATTTTCCTCACAAAAAAGGACTATGCCGTGCCATCGGTCTTGTGGTATCTTACATTTGTTTATTAGCTGTTATTGCCTTTCTTATTGTAGGTATATATTTTATGATAGGCGGACAGCTTTCCCAGTCAAGTACCGTATCTGCCATATTTAACACTGTCACAGAATATTTCAGCACAAATACACTTTCCTCTGATGCACTTAAAGAACTCATTGCATCAAAAAACATTCCTTTTGGAGATTTACTTATAAGTCAGCTTGACAATATAACAAAATTTCTGCAAGGTGTAATGTTATCACTGGTAGACAGCGTTGGAAGTTTTATTATTGCACTTGGAAGCAACATCTTCTCACTTGCAGTTTCGTTAATATTAAGTATTTATGTACTTTTCAGTCATGAATATTTCAGTTCTATATGGGAAAGATTTTTCTTTATTATATTTAGAAAATCAAAAGCAGGACAGGTTGTGAAGCGCTCACTCCATATAATAAACTATACTTTTTCAAAATATATAAGAGGTCAGCTTATAGAAGCTTCCATTGTGGCTATCCTATCGGCACTTGTCCTTACAATTATAGGTGTAGATTATGCCTTTGTTATCGGTATCATTGCCGGTATCTGTAATCTCGTGCCATATATCGGTCCATTTGTAGGCATTGTACTTGCCGGAATCGTTGCCCTGTTTTCAGGAAATATATGGCTGGCTGTAGCTGCCATAGTGGGATTATTTATAGTCCAGCAGATAGATGTAAATATACTGTGTCCAAAGATTGTCGGGGATATAGTGGGTATGCATCCGGGATTTATCATTATTGCCATCACCATAGGAGGCAATCTTGCAGGACTTTTAGGTATGCTTATAGCAGTACCTGTAGGTGCATCCCTTAAAACGATTATTTCTGACTGGTTTGATTACTATATTAAAGATAAATATGAACAATACAAATCTGAAAATCAGGATGAACAGTTAAGCAGGGACAAAATTGTCTCAGCTTTTGATTTATCAGAAAAGCCTGAACAGGACTCTGAAGAAAGCACTTCTTCTGACGAAACTGATACGCCACCCGAAAATCAGTAAAATAATTTTATAAAAACTCTTTACATTTTAAAAATTTATTGTATAATAACAATTAAGAACGAGGTTGTTCCAAAAGGAATAACCTCGTTTTTTTTACTTTCCCTCACATTATACATATAGAAGAATCCCCAGTATGAAGCTCCATTCAAACTGGGGGTTTTGCTTTTAATCATTCTTCATCATCAAATGTGTAACCCTCTTTTTTCAGGTCTTCAATATTTCGTTTTACCATTTCCTCATAATCCTCAGAATACTTATTTAATACTCTTCGGAATATATAGCTTTGAACAAGTCCGTTTAAGCCAAAGCATAAAAACAGCAGATATATCATTATTAACATTTTTCCTGTCATTATCATATATACGCTTATGCCTATTATACATACGGAAAAGATTACGGCTTCTATTACATATAGGATGTTTTTAACGGTAATATAAAATGTGTTTACGATATAGTCTTTTATGCTCATCTCAAAACGTGACACCAGCGGAAATAATGTATGAAGCATCATTACCAGAAATACTGCCGCTATAACAGATGCCACAAGCATAACATATCCATATGTTCCGTCAGCTATGCCATATTTTACCCAATAGAAAATATCTACATACAATATAAAGCCTATGACAAGACCAATAACCCAAAGTACTGTTGACTTAAGAAAATTTGCCTTAAAGGATTTAAAATAATCCTTTGTAACAGAAAACTCTCTCTCATTTATGATTTTGAGAAATACTGAGTTCATGGCTGTCATTGATGCTCCCATAGTTATAATGGGAATGCTTGTAATTATGAATAATATATTTAATGCAAAAACATATATAAGCTTTCTGCCGAATTCATAAAATGAATTACTTGGGTCAAATATGTTTCTTACTCCGTCTAACATAATTGTTCTTTGCCTTTCAAATTACTTATTGCTAAGATACTCATCTATAGACTGTGCTGCCGTCTTTCCAGCTCCCATGGCAAGGATAACTGTAGCAGCACCTGTTACGGCATCTCCACCTGCATACACTCCTTCTCTTGATGTAAGTCCGGTTTCTTCGTTTACAATAATTCCTCCCCACTTCTGAGTATCAAGTCCCTTTGTGGTTGATTTTATAAGCGGATTTGGTGATGTTCCGATAGACATAATAACGCAGTCAACAGGAAGTTCAAATTCAGAATCAGCTTTAGCCACAGGTCTTCTTCTTCCTGATGCATCAGGCTCGCCAAGCTCCATTTCCTGACACTTCATTCCACCTACAAATCCGTTTTCTCCCGGAAGAATTTCTGTAGGGTTTGTAAGAAGCTTGAAGATAATGCCTTCCTCTTTTGCATGTTCTACCTCTTCCTTTCTTGCCGGAAGTTCCTCCTCGGAACGGCGGTATACTATGTAAACCTCCTCTGCACCAAGTCTCTTTGCACTTCTTGCAGCATCCATAGCTACGTTTCCGCCGCCTACTACAGCTACTCTCTTTGCATGCTGTATTGGTGTAGTCGGTTCATCCTTGTATGCTTTCATAAGGTTTACTCTTGTAAGGAACTCATTTGATGAGTATACACCTTTAAGATTTTCACCCGGAATATTCATAAATCTTGGAAGTCCTGCACCTGAGCCGATAAATATGGCTTCAAAGTTATATTCCTCTATAAGCTCGTCTATGGATAAAACTTTTCCTATTACCATATTTGTCTCTATCTTTACACCTAATGCTTTAAGTCCGTCTATCTCTTTCTGAACTATAGCCTTAGGAAGTCTGAATTCAGGTATTCCGTATACAAGAACTCCTCCTGCAAGATGAAGTGCCTCAAATATTGTAACCTCATAACCCTTCTTTGCCAAATCGCCTGCACATGTAAGTCCTGAAGGACCTGAACCTATAACTGCCACCTTATGTCCGTTTGACTGTGGCTTAACTGTTTCTGCTTTTGAGTTTGCATTGTGATAATCAGCTACAAATCTTTCCAGACGGCCTATGGCTACAGGCTCACCCTTAATACCTCTTACACACTTGCCTTCACACTGTGATTCCTGTGGACAGACACGGCCACAAACTGCAGGAAGTGAGCTTGACTGTGAAATAATTTCATAAGCCTTTTCAAAATTACCTGCTGCAACTTCTTTTATAAAATCAGGTATCTGTATCTTTACAGGGCAACCTGCCACACAATTCTTTGTCTTACAATTTAAACATCTTGCAGCCTCATCCAAAGCCTGCTCTTCTGTATAGCCTAAGGCAACCTCAAGAAAATTTTTGTTTCTTACGTTTGGATCCTGTGAAGGCATTTCGTTTTTAACCATTGACATATTTGGCATATTACTGAACCTCCTTTTTAAATAAGTTGCATGTTTCTTCGTGTACTTTTTTCTCAAACTCCTTATACATGGCGCCTCTTGCCATAGCTTCGTCGAAATCTACAAGGTGTCCGTCAAAATCAGGTCCGTCTACACATGCAAACTTTGTCTCTCCGCCTACTGTAAGACGACAGCCTCCACACATACCTGTGCCATCTATCATAATAGGGTTCATACTTACCGTAGTTTTTATATCGTACTGCTTTGTAAGGGCACATACAAATTTCATCATAATAAGAGGGCCAATAGTAATAACCTCATCATACTTCTCGCCGCTCTCAATAAGCTCCTTAAGGGCATCTGTTACAAGTCCCTTTTCTCCGTAGCTTCCGTCATCTGTTCGCATACAAAGCTTGTCACTTACAGCCTTAAACTCATCCTCAAGGATAACAAGATCCTTATTTCTAAAGCCAACTATAGAATGCACCTCTGCTCCAAGAGCGTGCAGCTTCTTAGCTATAGGATATGCTATGGCACAGCCGACTCCACCGCCAACTACTGCCACCTTCTTAAGTCCCTCTACATGAGAAGGCACTCCCAAAGGTCCCACAAAATCCTGAATAAATTCACCTTCCTTAAGGTGATTAAGCTTCTCTGTTGTAGCTCCAACTATCTGGAAGATAATTGTTACAATACCTTTCTCCCTGTCAAAATCAGCTATAGTAAGAGGGATTCTTTCTCCACATTCATCCACTCTTAAGATAATAAACTGTCCCGGCTCTGCCTTTTTAGCTATAAGGGGAGCGTCTATATCCATAAGCGTGACAGTTGGATTAAGCTCTTTTTTCCTGATAATCTTATACATTTCCCACATTTCCTTTCATTATATTTTAGTACCGCTTACGTTTAGTCCTCGGTATTTAAGTAATATATTTCACTTGTTCTAAACAGATACATTTTATCAAATAATACTATAAAAGTAAAACCTTTTTTACGATTCTTTTACACAGATTACAGGTAAGCATAATTTAAAATTGTATTTGTACATCACTTTTGTTAATCAATGTCATTTGTTTACAAATTATTCATTTTTTATCCAAAAACCTTTTACAATATAAACATTATTTCTTCAATTCTGACAATTATAATTAAATTCGTTAATAATAAAAAAACTTCCTCCCTTTTTTATTATAAAACCAACTAATTATCAAATCGGGTAGAAAACTACTCGATTTTTTTTGAAAACATTTACCTAAATTATTTTTTCTTATAGTTCTGTATATTTTTACTATATCTCAAATATAAATCCAAGCTTTTTTGCCAGTCCTATTGACTTTTTATTGTCCTTATGGATATTTACCTTTATTTCCTCTATTCCCAATATATTTACCGCATAATCCATTATTGCCCTGCAGGCCTCAAATCCATAGCCCTTATGCTGATATTTCGTGCCAATCACATAGCCAAGAAGCTGACTGTACTTCTCATGTTCAGGCTTAACATAATTGTGATTATTGCAATATATTCCCGTAATGTGATTTTCCGATTTCATTTCGCTGTCGTAATATTCTATCCCTGCACGCCCTATTACAGTTCCGTCTTTTTTTTCAACTATCCACATGCCATAACCATAAAAGCCATATATATTTGCTATATACTGCTCTATATATTTAAGTTCCTCTTCTCTGCCAAAAAGTCCTTCCATATATTGTGTTATGTCACTGTCGCTATATATATCCATAAGGTCATCTATGTCCTTAGTACTCATTTCTCTTATTCTGAGTCTTTTAGTTTCAAGCACATACCACGGCTCATTAAAACAGTGATTATGTACCATTCTGATAAATGATTCATCTATGCTTAAAAAATCTTCGAACAGATAATCCGCTTTAGACAAATCCTGATTTCCCGAATTCGGGTTTACAAATCCAAGGCATGCCATTCCCGCTGCCTTTGCCGCTAATACTCCATTTTTTGAGTCTTCTATAACTATACATTCTGATTCCTTAACCGACAAAAGATTTGCTGCTTTTTGAAAAATATCAGGACTTGGCTTTGGATTTTCCAGTTCCATTCCACTTATTTTTTTGTCAAATACATCATATAACCCCAACTGTTTAAGGTTTCTGTCTATCTTTGACATAGGTGAGGAGGATGCCACTGCCAGAAGATAACCTTCTTTCTTTAAATTTTTAACAAGATCCACTACACCTTTTATCTCCGGATATCCATTTTTCTCTACCATTTCTGCCAGGACTTTTTCAGCCATATCCATCAGTTCACTCCAACTATAATTTAAAAGCTTATATTTTTCCCTGAAAAACTTCCAGATTTTTTCTATGGTAGAACCAATATACTGTCTGTAATCCTCGTACTGTAATTCTATACCGAATTTATCTTTTAGCATTTTATAATTAGCTGCAAAATGGACGGGTTCACTGTCCACCAGTACCCCGTCCATATCAAATATGACCGCCTTTAGCATTTTTCAGGCTCCTCATATTCCACACCACAAGTGTCTACTGTTACACTTGCCATCTTTTGTGTTTCAAGTGGTCTGTCCATATAGTCTGTAGCACACTCTGCAATCTTATTTACAATTTCCATTCCCTCTGTTACCTTGCCAAATGCTGCATACTGACCATCAAGATGAGGTGCATTTTTATGCATAATGAAGAACTGTGAGCCTGCTGAATCAGGATCCATGGCTCTTGCCATTGACAATACTCCCGCAGTATGAAGAAGTGTATTATCAAATCCATTTATGGCAAATTCACCCCTTATATCATATCCCGGACCTCCCATACCTGTGCCCTCAGGACATCCGCCCTGTATCATAAAGCCTTTTATAACTCTGTGAAAAATAAGTCCATCATAAAAGCCTTTATTTATAAGACTTATAAAATTTTTCACTGTGTTAGGTGCTATTTCAGGATAAAGCTCTGCCTTTATTATATCTCCGTTTTCCATTGTAATTGTTACTACCGGATTTTTAACCTCTGCCATTTTATTTTCCTCTCTTTCCATTGAAGTTATCTGTAATTTTCCTGATAATTTTATCATACATACTGACCTTTATACAACATTTATTTTTTATTATAAAGTTTCTCGTAACAGTTCAGCCTTGCTGTCTGTGGTGCAGTGAATCTTCCGGCAGTATAGGCAGCAAGTCTGAACTGGTATATTTTCTCTCATTAAAACTTTCCGCTGCTTCCTCCATGACTGTGTCCTGAACTGCTGACATGACCGCCGCCATGTCCGCCGCCGCTTCTACTGCCACCATTATCTGTCTGTATTTTTCTTCTTGTGGTAGTAGTATGTGTAAATTGGTCATGGCGTACTTTTAAATCCATATGACCGCCCTGCATATAAGTCTTTTCATTTACCGTCGCCTTTGTCTTTGCTGAAGAACTCATAATAAGAACTGCAATCAATGCTATAACTAATGCTATAACAATATCAATAAACGGATTTTTAAATGTAGTAAAAAAGTTTTCCTGCGGAACATACTTATCATAAAATTCATCCTGTGCACTGATACTTGAATAATCCGAAGAATACCATGCTTCAAATGCTTCCTCATAATTCTTATCGTCGGCAGCATCTAATGCAAGCTCTCTTACTTCATTTATGAAATATTCGGCAGCTTCCATATATTCCCCATCTGACAGATACGGCGTTATGTCCTCTACCATATCATCAGTTTCCCTGTCCAAATATACTCTGCATAAACCTGCCGTGGAAATTGCAACTTCCCGGTTATCCATATCAATAAGCATTATAACGCCGGAACCACATTCATAATCATATCCAAATCCATTGTCATCATAAAAATCACTTGCATATAAAAGAGAATCCTTACCTCTGTTATAGTCTGTTGTTACTATTATCAAATCAAGTTTTATCTTTTTTGCCGTTTTTACAAGTGTTTCCTGAAGCTTTTGCTCCTCATTTTCTGAAAACAAATCTGCTTCATCGTAAATCTTTGGTTCTGTGTCATCATAATGACTGTCATCTACATTATATGAACCTGCCGCATATGCTGTAATCCCATTTATCCCTTTATCGCAAGGTATTGAAAGCATACCTGTCACTATAAGAACCATTCCCATAAATGCTGATGCTTTAAGTGAAGTTTTTCCCTTTACAAATAATTCTTTTATTTTCATTATCCCACAAAACCTCCTAACATCATAAGAATAGCAAATACACCGGCAAATATTCCTCCAAACCATGCAAGTATTTTTTCCTTAGACCGCGGAAGTGTACCTACCTGCTTTCCTGTCTGTCCGTTTATCGCAAGAATTTTATTTTCTCCTTTATACCTGTATGTAATCATCCAAACCGGAAGAAGCGTGTAAACTGCTGCTTTTTTCCTAAGTCTCGTACTGCTTCCTGTTATATTTACAGAAGAATAACCTCCTATGGTATTTCTCGTTTCTCTAAATATGTAATCACGAACTCTTCTCTCTGCTCTCGGTGCCATCTGTTTACTGTCATAGGAATACTTTTCTGAAAGAAAACCTGACAGATACGGCATTTGAAAATCTTTTAAATCAGTATAATTATATGGCTCAAGTAAATCCATAACATCGTCCGGCATTTTTTCTGATGCGTCTGCAGGAATCAGTCGAAATTCTGCATCTCCCTCTCTTACAACTCTGAAGTGGTCTGTATGTGTAACCTCATAATCTCCCTCTCTGTGATGTCTTACCTTTGTGGCATGTGCCTCCATATGGCAGCCTGCATCATAATCATAAAGCCAAAATGGTACATAAATTCCACTCATACTCTCTACAAAAGAAGACTTTTTAAACATAGACGGTGTGAAAACTCCTTTTTTACACCAGCTTTTGAAAATATCCTGAGCCTTATCCTTCGTAACCGTAAAAGGTACTATCTTTGCAGGCATTGTCTGTCCTGTAAGCCTTCCCTTTATTACGGCAGAACTTCCACAAAAGCTGCATACAGTAGCAGTAGTCTTGTCATCTGTAATAAGCTCTGCACCGCAGCTTTGACATTTATAACCGTCTACATCTATTTTTTCATCGTTTTCTACAGTATCGTCCTCCACCTGAGAATCATACTTTTCCCCTGACTGTTCCATTTCACTTACACTCATATGTGTTCCGCAATATTCACATACAAGTTCACCATGGCTACCATCAAACTCTATGGGTGCCCCACATCCCTTACATTTATATGTTTCAACCATATTTCTGCTTCCTTTCATATTTCATATATTGTCAGTATACTATATTTATATATAAATTTCTATGAGAAGTTTTCCATAAATCTGTAAATAAGCTTATCAGCTTATGGATGGTGTGCAGAAGGCTGGCAATTATATTTTATGTATGTAAGCATTGAGGGGGCAGTTAGAAATTTATTAATACGATGCTGTTATCTTTTTAGCAGAGGTCGTCTGTCTGAGGAAGCGGCTGAGAATTCAGCCGTTTCCGAGTTACGACCGCCGCTTAAAAGATAACGGCATCGCATTAATAAAATTTCTTACTGTCCCCGAAGCCTAAATACATAAAATATAACTGCCAGCCTTCTGCACACCATCCTGCAAGTATATCTCAAAAGAGCACCGAAAGAATACACCGCCACACTTTACAACTTAAATACCTGCACTGTTTTTTCAAGTTCAACTGCAATATCCTTAAGCTTATTTACGTTTCCTGATATATCAGATACAATCTCACTAACCTGTGTAACAGATGCTGATGTTTCCTGACTGCTTGCAGCATTTTCTTCAGCAATGGCTGAAAGATTCTGAACCAAATCAACTACCTTAACTCTTGATTCATCAAGTGTATCTGTCTTTACTGCAATATTATCTATGCTTTCAATAGATGATATAACTCCTGCATTAAATGCCTCAAACATCTTATCTGTCTGAATCATCTTATCACTCTGTGCATCCATATTATCCTTTACCACCTGCATAGTCTTTACGGCTTCAGATGAATCCATTATTAACTCGTTTGTAATTTCCTCTATCTTTTGAGCTGATTCACTTGACTGTTCAGCAAGTTTCTGAATCTGTGATGCTACAACTGCAAAGCCTCTGCCCTGTTCACCTGCTCTTGCTGCTTCTATGGAAGCATTTAGTGAAAGAAGATTTGTCTCTTCTGCAATAGAAGTTATAAAGGCTGTAGCTTCTTTAATCTTTAATGCTGATTCATTTGTGGTATGTGTCTGTCTGTAAATTTCGTCAATTGAAGCTCTTGTATGCTCGTTTTCTTTCATAAGCTCGGTAAGAAGCTTCTGTGCGTCTTCGCTTGTATCTTTCATGCCGTCTGCATTTACCTTAAGTGTTGAAACTTCACCTGTAGTTTCTTCTATCATATGGCCCATAACTATGACATCCTCTGTGGCTGTCTGAGTTTCCTCGGCCTGACTTGTTGCACCTAATGCTATGTCATTTACGGCTGTTTCTACCTGCTCCATAGTCATAGTGGTATCCTTTGCGTCTGTGTTAAGCTGTTCAGATGCTGCATACAATTCTGAGCTTTGATTCTTTATATTGTCAATAACCTGTATAAGCTCACCCTTAAGCCTTACAACAGCCTTTCCTATAAGACCTGTCTCATCCTTTCTCTTACTGAGACTCTTCTCCTCAGGACTCTCCGTGAAATCAAGAACTGACATTTTTCCAATAACACTCGTGATACTACCGATTGGACGAAGCATAATGTTTACAAGTATATATCCTATAACAGTAAATATAGCCGTCGCACCTATTCCTGCACCTATACAGAGATTTATTACTGTATCAGTTGTTGAGAGTATTTCATCCTTGTCTGCCGTAATAAGAATAATTGCACTCATATCCTTTGTAATGTAATATGATGCATATTTCATAACTCCCTTAAACTCATATTCAATAACTGCCGAATCACGTCTTACGCCTTTTGATATATCTGCAACAATGCCCTTTACAAGGTCATTTTCAACTGACTTTCCAACCTTTTCCTTTGTAGGATGGTAGAGCATGTTTCCATCTCCTGCTACAACATATGCATAGCTTGATTCAACACCTTCGATTCCTACGCCATCAAAAACAGAAGAAAGAGTTTCATAGGAGAACACATCATCCTCATCAGCAAGTGTCAGCATATTTTCAATGGTTAATCCATTTGCATTTGCAATATCAAACATATAATTCTTATTCTGCGAATCAATAACCTTAGTTATGTATGGAACAATAATAATCAAGTTGCAAAGCGTAGCGCAAATAATGGCGACTGCTACCATCAATGCAATCTTGGTTTTTATAGATTTACCAAAGCTGACTTTCCTTTCTACAGTCTTTTTTTCGGAATCCATCATTCCCTGATTTTCATTATCCATATAAGTACCTCCTAAAATCCATCAAAAAATTCACCATATTTTATGTTTGTAATTATACTATATTTCGACTTTTTTTACAATCATATCTTATAAAAAATTTTATAATTGAGTAACAGTTTAGTACTGCCGGTACCTGTAGCTTCAAGACGGGCTTCTATGGTGCCGGACACGGCTGAGTGGTTGTATATTATGTGCGTAAGCATTGAGGAGGCGGTTAGAAATTTATTAATACGATACCGTCATCTGCTTAGCAGAGGTCATCTGTCTG
>CAMENQ010000019.1 GCA_945928585.1 uncultured Roseburia sp.
CTCTGCAAGTATATAATGAATATCATTTGTTGCCACAAGGTCAATATCCAGTTCCTTACTCATTTTCATAAGACTCATATTGACCATCTTCTGAGTGTCTATGCCATGATCCTGAAGCTCGAGAAAGAAATTTCCCTTTCCAAATATGTCCTCATATCTCTTTGCTGAATTTACAGCCTCCTCATACATTCCCCTTGCAAGAAAACGCTGCACCTCTCCTGCAAGACAGGCACTTAATGCAATTATGCCCTCATGATATTGTGACAAAACCTCATAATCCACTCTCGGCTTGTAATAAAAACCTTCTACGAATCCCTTTGATACTATCTTCATCAGGTTATGATAGCCTGTATCGTTTTCTGCCAAAAGTACTAAATGGTAGTATCTGTCATCATTTGCATCCTTTTCTTTATCAAATCTGCTTCCCGGGGAAACATAAATTTCGCATCCGATTACAGGCTTTATGCCTGCTTCTCTCGCAGCCTTATAAAAATCTATGACACCATACATTACTCCATGGTCTGTAATCGCCATGCTGTCCATATTCAGTTCCTTTGCTCTGTTTACAAGCTCTTTTATTTTACATGAGCCATCCAAAAGACTATATTCCGTATGAACATGTAGATGTGTGAATGCCATTTTTTCCTCCGTAGCTGCAAATCTTAAACCGCACTTTTTTCACTGCTTAAGTATTCTTCTATGCTTTGTATTGCCTCTGATTCATCATCACCGTCTGCGCTTACAGTCACATTTTCACCTGCTGCCAGACCTAACGTCATCATTCCCATTATACTCTTTGCATTAACCTTCTTGTTTTCGTACTCAACAAATATGGAACTGTCAAACCGGCTTGCAACCTGTACAAATACAGCTACAGGTCTTGCTTCTAAGCCCTGCTTAAGTTCAATAGTCATATTTTTTGTTATCATTCTGTTTTCCTCCTTAATGTCGTAACCCATCAGCAATCTCAGAAAGCTTTCTGAGCCTGTGGTTTACACCTGACTTCCCAACAGCCGGATTAAGTAATGCTCCCAACTCCTTAAGAGACGCATCCGGATTCTCCAGCCTTATAACAGCCATTTCCTGTAAAGGCTTCGCCAAACCTTTTAATCCTATAGTATCACGTATAAGATTTATATCCTCTATCTGCTTAACGGCCGCAGATACAGTTTTGTTTAAATTGGCTGTTTCACAGTTCACCTTACGGTTTACCGTATTTCTCATCTCTTTTATGATGCGGATATTTTCCAGCTCCATAAGCGAAATATGGGCTTCCATAATATTAAGCATATCTACTATGCTTTCACCCTCCTTGATATATACCACAAAGTGCTTCTTCCTTTCAACTATTTTTGCATCAATTTCAAAAAATTTAATAATGCTGCATAGCTGTTCTGCCTTAGCCATTGTGGTACAAACCATCTCAAAATGATAGGATTTTTCAGGCTCACTGATACTTCCTACTGACAAAAATGCTCCACGAAGAAATGCTCTTTTGCAGCAGCTGTTCATAATCACTACATTATTTACAATAGAAAGATTTTCCTCTATTTCCATATGTTCATTGATAAGCTTTACCGCTTGCAGAATCCTTATGGCACTGTCATGGTCATTTACAGTGATAGTATATGTTCTGCTGTTCTTCAAATATGCATTTTGTCTGATGGTAATTTCAGCCTTTATATTAAATGCTTTTTTTACTAATGTAAAGTACTTTCTTGCAACACATATATTTTCCGTATGAATTTTTACAGAATATTTTTCTCCCGTGGTAATAAGAATACGTCCGCAAAGACTTATAATTGCTGCAATTTCAGCTATCATACAGTGTCTTGCCGACGGTATCTGATTTGATAATTCCTCTTTAACATTTTGTGAAAACGACATTTTTATTCCCTTTCAATATCCCTGTGCGTCAATTTTACTCCATACTCTCCCTTTTTCTTAAGTTCCTCATATATTTTATTTGCTATAGTTACTGAACGGTGCTTTCCGCCTGTACAGCCAATCGATATGACAAGCTGGTTTTTTCCCTCCAGAACATAATTTGGTATAAGGAAATCTATCATATCATTAAGCTTTTTTAAAAATTCAACCGACTGTGGCGAATTCATCACAAAATCGTTTACTTCCCTGTCATTGCCCGTCTTTCGTTTAAGTCCTTCCACATAAAAGGGATTTGGCATAAACCTTACATCAAACACAAGGTCAGAATCTGTAGGTATTCCATATTTAAAGCCAAAAGACACCACATTTATAAAAAGGTTTTTAAATTCCTTATTTTCTACAAATATTTTTTCAAGCTCACTTCTAAGCTCCTTTGTAAGCATAGAATCTGTTTCAAGTATGTAATCTGCCTTTTTCTTCAGGATAGCCAGCATATCCCTTTCTCTTGCAATTCCTTCGTCCACTCTTCCCTCTGTAACAAGCGGATGCGAGCGTCTCGTCTCCTTAAATCTCTTTATGAGTGTTTCATCACTTGCCTCAAGAAAAAGGATTTCACATGTTCTGCCGTTTATTTTAAGGTAATCTAAAACACTGTCCATCTGTGACAAATCGCCGCTTCGTATGTCCACCCCCAGCGCCACCTTGTCAATATCACCCATAGAATTAAATGCTAAATCTGCAAATTTCTGCATCAGAGGAACAGGTAGGTTATCTACGCAAAAATATCCTACATCCTCTAATATCTTCATTGCAGTTCTCTTTCCTGCTCCCGACATTCCCGTCACTATGACAAATCGCATATATTTGTTCCTCTTTCTACAATATTTTAACCTCCGGTTCAAGCATAACTCCAAACTGCTCAAACACCTTATCCCTCACATCATTAATTACCTGTACTATATCAGAAGCCGTAGCGTGATTTTTATTTATAACAAAGCCACAGTGTTTTTCGGACACCTGGGCTCCTCCCACCTGATATCCTCTAAGTCCTGCATCCTGAATAAGCTTTCCTGCAAAATGACCTTCCGGTCTTTTAAAGGTACTTCCGGCGCTTGGATATTCAAGTGGCTGTTTCTGCTTTCTTGCCTCCTGACAGCTTTTTAACTTTTCATCTATCAAGGACCGTTCTCCCCTTTGCAGTTTAAACACAGCCTTTAACACTATCAGTCCGTCTGTCTGTACCCTGCTGTGCCTGTAGGATAAATCAAGCTCATCTTTTGAAAGTACCATAATGTCTCCATTATTATTCATCACAACAACACTTTCTATAACATCCTTTATTTCTGTTCCATATGCACCTGCATTCATAGCCACTGCACCACCTATGGTTCCCGGTATACCTGCAAGTGTTTCCATACCTGTATATCCCCTTTTTGAAACTTCTCTTGCCACTGCTCCCAGCTTTTCCTGACCATATGCGCATATAACAAGGCTGTCATTTTGTTCAGTTATTTTATTACCTGCCACATTTTTCTCATCATTTTTCTCATCATCTTTCACATTCTCACCAAAACCATCGGCCAGCTTTATTATCAATCCTTTGTATCCCTCATCTCTTACAAGTACATTACTTCCGTTTCCCAGTATGAAATAAGGTAAGCCGTATTGTTTTATTATTTCTATGGTTTCCTTTAATTGTTTGCAATTCGATATTTCCACAAAAATCGAAGCTTTGCCTCCTGTTTTGAATGTTGTGTGTATATCCATAGACTCATCCTTCTTTATAAAAGATGAGCCTGCTATTTCTTCAAGTTTTGCATATATTTCACCATAAAGGTTTTTACACATTACTTGCTCCTCCATATATTCCTGCGTCATTGCCCAGCTCTGCCAGTTTGAAAGCTACATTTCTGCACGGCAGAAATGCATACTCTTTAAAATATTTTTCAACAAGATTAATTAAAAACTGACCTGCATTACTTACTCCTCCGCCTATGACTATGCAATCAGGATTTGTCACCGATGCCACAGCTGCCAATGCCATACCCAGATAATTTCCAAGCGCCTCAGCCACAAGCAAACAGACATCGTCCCCTTTTTTTGCACCATCAAAAACATCCTTTGCAGTAAAGTTTTCATCATGCATAACTGCTGACAGATAAGATGACTTCCTGCCCTGAGATATATATTTTTTTGTCATTCTTACAACTCCGCTGGCAGATGCATACTGTTCCAGACAGCCTTTCTTACCACAGTTACATTTTTCCGTTTCATTTGGATTTACCGGTATATGTCCTATCTCACCTGCTGCTCCGTTTGCTCCGTTTATAATCTTTCCTTCTGAAATGATGCCTCCTCCTACTCCTGTTCCAAGAGTAACGAGTACCACATTTTCATAACCTTTTCCGCTGCCATGTTTCTGTTCTCCTAACGCTGCCATATTAGCGTCATTGAATGCTGCAACCGGAACATATTCAAGCATTTTCGATACTGTTTCCTTAACATTAAATGTACCCCATCCGAGATTTACACATCCTAATATATATCCGTCTGCAGTAACCGGTCCCGGAAGACCTATGCCAACTCCCAGACATTCATTTTTTGTAAGATTATATTTATCTAACAGTTCATTTATTTTTTTACACAGATCCGTAAGTATATTTGCACCATTATTTGTCTTATCAGTATTTATCTCACATTTTTCTATCAGCTCGCACTGATTGTTAAACATACCTATCTTTATGGTGGTTCCACCTACATCCACGCCAAATCTCACTAGCATCTGCCGCACCTTCTTATCATAATTTATTATTAGTCCTCTCTTGGCTTTCCAAAGTTTGACTGTACCCTTTCTATAAAGCTCTGGGCCGCATTATAACCCATCTGCTTCTGACGGTAATTAACTGCTGCCGATTCTACTATAATAGCTATATTTCTGCCCGGTCTGATAGGAATAGAGTGGCATGCTACCTTGTTTCCTAAAAACTCTGTATACTGCTCCTCAAGTCCAAGTCTGTCATATTCTTTGTCCTTGCTCCACTCCTCAAGCTTAATAACCATATTTATATTTTGTGTTTCTTTAACACTCTGTACACCAAAAAGTGTCTTTACGTCTACAATACCTATGCCTCTTAATTCAATAAAGTGTCTTGTAATATCAGGAGCCGTACCTACAAGTGTCTCGTCACTTACCTTCCTAATCTCTACTACATCATCAGTAACAAGACGATGTCCTCTCTTTATAAGTTCAAGTGCAGCTTCGCTCTTACCTATACCGCTTTCACCCATAATAAGTACACCTTCGCCATATACATCTACCAATACTCCATGAATGGTTATGCATGGTGCAAGTTCCACGTTAAGCCATCTTATAATCTCTGCCATAAATGGTGATGTAGCCTGATCTGTAACAAGAAGTGGTACTCCATATTTATTCGCCGCCTCTATCATATATTCATCAGGCTGCATATCCCTGCAGTATATAATACAAGGCACCTTAAATGAACAAAGCTTGTCATATATAAATTTCTTTCTTTCCACATCCATAGTATCTATATATGACTGTTCTACAAAACCGATTATCTCTACTCTCTCATTATCAAAATGTTCAAAAAAGCCTGCCAGCTGTAAGGATGGTCTTACAATATCCGGAGATTTTATCCTGATATCACTAATATCTATATCAGGTGTCAGATTTTTTAAATTGTAATTTTCGATTAGTTTTGAAAGTTTAACTGTTGCTGTCGCCATTACTTTTTCCTCCATATTGTTTACGATTTTTTATACAATCAGTATATCGCAAAACCCACCTATATTACAAGGCAATTTTCTCTTAATTTATATCTTTTTCCTAAAAAACTCATATACGCTTTCAGCAGCTGCCCTGTTCATGGACGGAACCTTCGTAAGTGTTTCTACATCTGCATTTTTTATATCCTCTATTGATGCAAAATGTTTCATAAGTGCTCTTCTTCTTGACGGGCCTATGCCTTCTATATCATCAAGCACTGAATGTACCTGATTTTTGCCGCGGAGACTTCTGTGATATTCTATGGCAAAACGATGTGCTTCATCCTGTATTCTTGTAATAAGAAGAAATTCTTCGCTTCCTGGTTTTATGGGAATCTCTTTTTCATTGTATATAATCCCCCTTGTCCTGTGATGGTCATCCTTTACCATGCCACAAACAGGAATATTAACCTTAAGCCCGCTAAGTACCTCTAAAGCTGCGTTTACCTGTCCCAGTCCTCCATCCATCATAATAAGGTCGGGATACCTTGCAAATTTGTCATCTTCCTCATGAGTAAATCTTCTCGTCAAAACCTCTCTCATGCTTCCGTAATCATCAGGACCTGCTATTGTTTTTATCTTAAATTTTCTGTAGTCATTTTTCTTTGGTTTTCCATGTTCAAACACTACCATAGAGCCTACTGACTGATATCCGGAGGTATTTGATATATCAAACGCCTCTATTCGGTAATCATTTTGACTTTCTATGTCAAGAAGCTTAAAAATCTCACTTATTGCACCTATAGTTTTTCTCTCCTGACTCTTGATTTTCTCTCTGTCTCTTTCTAAAACCATAGCTGCATTTTTTTCGGCAAGTTCCACCATTTTGTATTTTTCACCTGCAAGAGGATGGATTATCTTTACCTTATTTCCACGACGCATTGACAGATATTCACCAATAACCTGACTGTCCTCTATCTCCTCGGAAACAAAAAGCTCCTTTGGTACAAAAGGCGTACCGCTGTAATATTGCTTTATAAAGCTTGAAAGAAGAGTGCTTTTTCCGTCAGCAGGAACCTTTATATAAAAATGCTCTCTGCCCATAAGCTTTCCCTCTCTCATAAAGAAAACCTGTACTACCGCCTCGTCGTTATCTATTGCATATGCAATAATGTCTCTGTCAATGTCATTTTCCGATGTAATTTTCTGCTTTTGTGCTATCTGCTTTACGCTGTTTAGTAAATCCCTGTATTCAGCAGCATCTTCAAACTCCATTTTTTCTGAAGCTTCATACATCTTTTCCTCAAGATTTTTTATTATGTCACTGTAATGTCCGCTTAAAAACCTGATTGCTTCATCTATAGACTTTCTGTATTCCTCCTGGGACACACATCCCATACATGGTGCATCGCACTGCTTTATATGGTAATTTAAACATGGTCTTCCCACTCCTATGTCCTTTGGAAGCGAACGGTTACAGGTCCGTATTTTATACAGCTTTCTTAAAAGCTCTATTGTATCCTTGACTGCCCCTGCACTAGTGTATGGTCCGAAATATCTTGACTTATCTTTTTTCATGTCTCTTGAAAACAATATTCTAGGATATTGTTCTCCTACTGTCACTTTAATATACGGATATGTTTTATCATCCTTTAACATAGTATTATATCTGGGGCGATGCTCTTTTATAAGATTACATTCTAAAATAAGAGCTTCAAGCTCGCTGTCAGTTACAATATACTCAAAGTAGCTGATTTTACTCACCATCTGCTCTATCTTAGCCGTCTTATTTGTTCCCTTTTGGAAATATTGTCTCACTCTGTTTCTAAGAACAACCGCTTTTCCCACATATATAATCTCGTCGGAGGCATCATGCATAATATATACCCCCGGCGAGCGTGGAAGCTTTTTTAATTCTTCCTCAATTACAAACATATTTTCCTCTTATTCCATATTTGTATTATTTGTTTCTTCATTAACCATATCGACATTATGCGCCTCTGCATTATTTGCATTGCTTATATCTGCGTTATTCGTATCTGCATTATTTGCATTGCCCATATCGTTATTCGTATTTGCATTAACACCTGTATCATTCGTATTTATACCATTTTTATCTGCTGTACTTATTTCTTCATTATCATTTTCTTTTGGTATTTCGCCGTCATTTTCCTCAGGCTTACCTTTTACTTCATAATAAAGTTCCATAAACTGCTTACCTGTAATAGTTTCCCTGTCGTACAGATACTCTGCTATCTTTATCATAACATCCTTATTTTCGCCAATAAGCTTTTTAGCCTTAGCATAGCATTCCTTTAACAGTTCCTTTACTTCTCTGTCTATCTCTGCCGCCGTTACATCAGAGCAGTTTAAAACAGTATGACCGCTTAAGTAGCTGTCCTGAACCTCCTCGAGAGTCATAAGTCCAAACTCATCAGACATACCATACTGTGTAATCATGGCTCTTGCAAGATCTGTCGCCTTTTCCATATCATTTGAAGCACCTGTCGTAACAGTATCAAAGAATATCTCCTCTGCAGCACGTCCGCCAAAGAGTGTCACTATACGCGCAAGAAGCTCGTCCTTTGTCATCAGATATTTTTCTTCCTCCGGTACCTGCATTACATAGCCTAATGAACCCATAGTTCTTGGCACAATGGTAATCTTCTGCACCGGCTCCGCATTCTTTTCAAGTGCAGTTATAAGAGCATGTCCTACCTCATGGTAAGCTACTGTTCTCTTTTCCTTTGAACTCATAATGCGGTCTTTCTTTTCCTTACCTGCTATAACCACCTCAACAGCCTCAAACAAATCAGCCTGTGAAATAGCCTTTCTTCCGTTCTTTACGGCATTTATTGCCGCCTCGTTTATCATATTTGCAAGGTCTGAGCCTACAGCACCGCTTGTGGCAAGACCTATGGCATCAAGGTCTACAGTATCATCCATAAGCACATTCTTTGAATGTACTCTCAGTGTCTCGACTCTTCCCTTAAGGTCAGGTTTATCAACAATAATACGTCTGTCAAATCTTCCCGGTCTTAAAAGAGCCTTGTCAAGTACATCCGGTCTGTTAGTCGCTGCCAGTATAAGAAGTCCCTTTGACGAATCAAATCCGTCCATCTCTGAAAGGAGCTGGTTAAGAGTCTGTTCTCTCTCGTCATTTCCGCCACCGTACTTTGAATCTCTTGACTTACCTATGGCATCAATCTCATCTATAAAAATAATACATGGTGCATTTTTCTGGGCTTCCTTAAATAAATCTCTTACTCTTGAAGCACCTACACCTACGAACATTTCAACGAAGTCTGAACCTGCAAGTGAGAAAAACGGCACCTTGGCTTCTCCTGCTACAGCCTTTGCAAGAAGTGTCTTACCTGTACCCGGAGGGCCTACAAGAAGTGCTCCCTTCGGAAGCTTCGCTCCTATCTCTGCATACTTACCAGGATTGTGAAGGAAATCCACTATCTCAGTAAGGGATTCCTTTGCTTCGTCCTGTCCTGCAACATCCTTAAATGTAACTCCTGTTGCCTTTTCTACGCCATACATCTTTGCATTTGATTTGCCAACACCTCCCATAAAGCCGCCGCCACTCTTTGACATTTTCCTCATAACAATGCCAAAAATCAAATATATAAACAAAAATGGAAGTACCCAGCTTAATACAATCTCAATTATAGATGAGCTGGTGTCAGCCTTATCGACCTTCCACTCTACATTTGCCTCTTCAAGCCTGTCATAGAGCTTATCTGTACTAAGTACCATAGTCCAGTATGTTTTTTTAGTACCATACTGTGTACTTTCTGCATTCTTAGGGGTAATAATAATAGTTCCGTCAGAATCAATCTCTACGCTGTCAATCTTTCCGTCATCAAGCATAGTAAGGAACTTGCTATAGGTAATCTCCTCTGTTTTTGTATTTGTCAAAAGTGTTGTAAAGGAGGTTACAAGCATTATTGTCACCAATGCTGCTACAATGATAAGTATAATCTTCTGATTTTTTCTTCTGTCATCATCATTGCGGTTATTTCCACCGCCATTTCCGCCATTTCCTCCATTACGGCCATTATTGCCGCCATCCTGGCCTCTGTAATTATTTGGTGGAATATCATTGAAGCTTTCGTTAAAATTACTTCCGTTTAAGTTGTTATCCATATATTCCGTTACCTTTCTCTTTTCTTCTATGTCTAAATCCTATGTTCAAATCCATAAAAGCAATTTGTCCAATTATTTATGATTTTTCTACAAGTAAGATTATATAGTTAGTTTGCCAATAAATCAACAAACTTATTGTGATTTTTTAGTGTCTTTATAAATTTTTTATTTTATTATGATTTTCTTATGGAAATAAATTAATTAATGTTGTATACTAAAGTGTATGTTTTTGATTATTCCAAGGAGGACTTATTATGCCAGTAAAATACGTATTCGTTACAGGCGGTGTTGTCTCAGGTCTGGGTAAAGGAATTACTGCCGCATCACTGGGACGTTTGCTTAAAGCTCGTGGCTACAAGGTCACAATGCAGAAATTTGATCCATATATAAATATTGATCCGGGTACTATGAATCCCATTCAGCACGGGGAAGTTTTCGTAACCGACGACGGTGCAGAAACGGATTTGGATTTAGGACATTATGAAAGATTTATAGATGAAAGTCTCACCAAAAATTCCAACGTTACAACAGGCAAAGTATACTGGTCTGTACTTAACAAGGAACGACGCGGAGATTTTGGCGGAGGTACCGTTCAGGTTATACCCCATATCACAAACGAAATAAAGAGCCGTTTTCATAGAAATTACACTGCAACCGAAACAGAGATAGCCATCATCGAGGTAGGCGGAACCGTAGGAGATATCGAAAGTCTTCCTTTCCTTGAAGCCATCAGACAGTTCCAGCATGATGTAGGAAAAGAAAATGCCATACTCATCCACGTTACACTTATACCATATCTCCGTTCATCAGGAGAAATGAAAACAAAGCCTACACAGGCAAGTGTAAAGGAGCTTCAGAGTATCGGTATTCAGCCTGATATTATCGTATGCCGTTCAGAGCTTCCTCTTGAACAGAACATAAAAGATAAAATCGCCTTATTCTGTAATGTGGATAATACACATGTTTTACAGAATCTTGATGTTGATGTACTTTACGAAGCACCTCTTGCCATGGAAAAGGAGCACCTTGCCGAAGTAGCATGCGAATGTCTTAACCTGCCATGTCCTGAGCCGGATTTAAAAGACTGGGAAGCTATGGTAAATACTGCAAAAAATCTTACTGAAACAGTAAATGTTGCACTTGTAGGAAAATATATATCACTTCACGATGCTTATATAAGCGTTGTTGAATCACTTAAGCATGGCGGCTATGCCAATGACGTTGCTGTCAATATAAAATGGGTAGACTCAGAGCTTCTCACATCAGAAAATGTAGAAAGTATCTTGGGAGATGTGTCAGGTATACTTGTACCAGGCGGTTTCGGTGACAGAGGCATTGAAGGCAAAATCACAGCCATAGAATATGCAAGAACCCATAAGATTCCATTTTTGGGACTTTGTCTTGGAATGCAGCTTTCCATAGTAGAATTTTCAAGACACGTACTTGGCTATGCTGATGCCCACAGTATCGAATTAGACCCTGCCACTACACATCCTGTTATTCATCTTATGCCTGACCAGGACGGTATTGAGGATATAGGCGGTACACTAAGGCTTGGTTCTTACCCTTGTGTACTGGACAAGACTTCAAAGGCATATGAAATTTACGGAGAAGAAACTATCCACGAGCGTCATCGTCACAGATATGAAGTAAATAATGATTACAGAACAGCATTATCTGAAAACGGTATGAAACTTTCAGGTATGTCTCCTGATGGACGTATTGTAGAAATGATAGAAATCACAGACCATCCATGGTTTATAGCTACACAGGCTCACCCTGAGCTTAAGAGCAGACCTAACAAGCCGCATCCTTTATTTAAGGGATTTATTGGGGCAGCTAAAGAAAAAAGAGAATAGGGGCTGAACTCCCCCTATTCTCCTTTTTTGGTGAGCATCATCTTTACGATTTCCTTGTCTGTTTCACGCATACCTATTTTTCCAATATAACCTACACAACTTATGGTTTCTTCTGCTTCTTCTTTAAGTATACCCGTAAATGCCTCATATGCTTTACCATTCATTGCAAGAAAATGTGCCATCATTCCTGCATCGACACTTGTTGCTATTTTTGCGGCACATGATATTTTTGCTCCGTCACATATAATTCCCGGAATGTTTGCAAGAGTATTATCAATAGTTGCCTTTATCTGTTCTACTGTTCCTCCTACCATATATGTAACTGCGGCACATGCTGCGCAAGATGCAGAAACTGCACCGCAAAAGGCTGACAGCTTGCCTATGTAATCTTTTTGATGAATTGTCAATAATGCTGAGAAAACTAAGGCTCTGTACATCTGTTCCTGAGGTATGTCCTTCTCTCTTGCGTATACTATTACAGGGACGGAAGATGCGATACCCTGGTTTCCGCTTCCTGAGTTAATAATAACAGGCATATCACAGCCACTCATACGTGCTTCAGATGCTGCGGCTGCATAAGCCTTCATACGTGTAACTACTCCGTCTGCATAAGCTGCACGAATTGTTTTGCCAATGTTTAAGCCGTATTTTCCTGACATTCCCTCGTATGCAATATCCATATTACAGCGAATCTGGCGCTCAAATAATGGTCTTATTTCATCTATATCTATGGTATCGGCAAATTCCTTTATGCTTTCAATATTAAGTATTGAACGGTCTGCTGATGTATGTTCCGTGTATCCCTCTTCACCAAAAATTTTTTTACCGTTTTTAATAATTGAGACGATATTCATGTGTGAATAGCGTACTTCTACCTGTACCGTATCGGTGCCGTCTGTGAGACGGATAATAAAGTGTAATGGAATTTCCGAATCAAGATACTCCACACGACAGCCCTTTTTCTTTAAAAAATCTTTGGTTTTTTTCAAGGTTTCAGGTGTAACTGCCTCCAGTACTTCCATATTCCGGCTGCAGTCTCCTCCAAATGCTCCTAATGCAACGGCAGCCTCTATTCCTATAAGACCTCCGGAATTTGGTATAGATACACAGCGAACGTTTTTTATCATATTTCCGCTGCAGAGTGCAATTATTTCCGTTGGTTCACCTTTAAGTTCCTGTCGTCCGCGACATGACGCATATGCAAGGGCAATAGGCTCTGTACAGCCCATAGCCGGAACAAGTTCTTCCGTTAATATATTTAAAAATTCCTGTTTTATTTGTGCGTTCAAAACTTTATCCTCCTTTTTTCGTATACTTTTTTATCTTTTCTCAATTCCTGTGAAACTATTAAATGTAAACGCTTCCAAATCTCCCAAAACAGTATTTATTTTTAATGTGTTGTTTTATTTATGTATCTGGTTTTTGTTTTTGAATACATTATTCTCTGTTCTGCATAAAGTCCGTAATAACCTGACATCATAAAGCTTATGGCCACTGCCATCATAAAGAATAATACGCCCTTATATCCAAACAGTTCAAAACTGATAAGAAGCGATGACAGCGGACAGTTAGTAGCACCACAGAATACTGCAGTCATACCAAGTGCCGCACAAAAGGATGGGGATATACCCATTAAACTTCCAAGAGTACAGCCTAATGTAGCTCCTATAAAAAAGCTAGGAACGATTTCTCCACCCTTAAAGCCGGCTCCTAAGGTGATGGCTGTAAGGATTATCTTCATAATAAAGGCATATGGTACTGCTTCTCCCTCCATAGCTCTCTCTATGACATTTATACCAGCTCCCATATAATCAGTGGTCCCCATAATTTTTGCCACAGCTATTATAATAAGTGAAGTTGCTATTATTCTGACATATCCGTTTTTGAACATCTTTTTAAGAATACTTCCTGTTTTA
>CAMENQ010000020.1 GCA_945928585.1 uncultured Roseburia sp.
AATTTTTATATACAATTCTTGACTTGAGGTATCATTTAATATAAAATGATATAAGTAAAAATAGTAAAAGAGATTAAAAAGGAGATAAAAGCATGGCTAAAGTTGGAATTATCATGGGAAGCGACTCAGACCTTGCCATTATGGGAAAGGCAGCAGATGTTTTAGAAGAATTAGGTATTGATTATGAGATGACTATTATATCAGCTCACAGAATGCCTGATATTTTTTATGACTATGCAAAGTCAGCAGAGGATAAGGGTATTAAGGTTATAATTGCAGGAGCAGGCGGAGCAGCACACTTACCTGGTATGTGCGCAGCTATATTCCCAATGCCTGTAGTTGGCGTTCCTATTCATACAAAGTCACTTGGTGGTGTAGATTCTCTTTATTCTATAGTACAGATGCCAAGTGGTATTCCGGTAGCTACAGTGGCTATAGACGGAGCTGCAAACGCAGGACTTCTTGCAGCAAAGATACTTGCTACATCTGACGAAGAGCTTTTAGGAAAACTTAAAAAGTATTCAGAAAACATGAAGGCAAAGGTAGTAGCAAAGGCTGAAAAGCTTGAGCAGAAGGGATATAAGCATTATAACGATTAATAAGCGGATAATGAAACTATAAAAATAAAGCAAATCATATTAAAAAGATATGAAAAAGAAAGGATAAAAAGAAATGGATTACAAAAAGGCAGGAGTTGACATTGAGGCAGGTTATAAGTCAGTAGAGCTTATGAAGGAGCATATTAAAAAGACCATGAGACCTGAGGTTTTAGGTGGCATAGGCGGCTTTTCGGGAGCTTTTGACATGAGTGCTTTTAAGAATATGGAAGAGCCTGTTCTTCTTTCAGGAACAGATGGTGTAGGTACAAAGCTTAAGCTTGCATTCCTTTTAAACAAGCATGATACAGTAGGTATTGACTGTGTTGCCATGTGTGTAAATGATGTGGCATGTGCAGGCGGTGAACCGTTATTTTTCCTTGATTATATAGCATGCGGAAAGAATGAGCCTGAGAAAATAGCATCCATAGTAAGCGGTGTGGCAGAGGGCTGTGCTCAGGCAGGAGCAGCACTTATCGGTGGAGAAACAGCAGAAATGCCGGGCTTTTATCCTGTAGATGAGTATGACCTTGCAGGATTTGCAGTTGGTGTTGTAGATAAGAAGAACCTTATTACAGGACAGAGCATAAAGGCGGGAGACACACTTATAGGTATAGCCAGCAGTGGTGTACACAGCAACGGCTTTTCTCTCGTAAGAAATGTATTCAAAATGACAGAGGAAGCATTAAATACATATTATGATTCACTTGGAAAGACACTTGGTGAAGCATTGATTGCACCTACAAAGATTTATGTTAAGGCACTTAGAAGTGTTAAGGAAGCCGGCGTTGTTATAAAGGGCTGCAGCCATATTACAGGAGGCGGTTTCTATGAGAACATTCCAAGAATGCTGCCTGATGGCATAAGAGCTGTGATAAGCAAAAACAGCTATGAGGTACCACCTATCTTTAAGATGCTTTCTACTGACGGTGATGTTGCAGAGCACATGATGTACAATACCTTTAATATGGGTATCGGTATGGTCCTTGCAGTAGATCCGGCAGATGCTGATAAGACTATGGCAGCACTTAAAGCAGCAGGCGAGGAGTGCTTCATTATCGGACAGACAGAGGCAGGCGAAAAGGGAGTAACATTATGCTAAGAATAGGTGTGCTTGTATCAGGCGGAGGAACAAACCTTCAGGCTGTTATTGATGCCATAAAGTCAGGAAAGATAACAAATGCTTCCATAGAGGTTGTTATAAGCAATAATCCAAATGCTTACGCACTTACAAGAGCTAAGGAAAATAACATAGACAGTATATGTATATCACCGAAGACATTTGAGACAAGAGATGAGTTTAATGAAGCTCTTTTATCAAAGCTTAAGGAATACAGTCTTGACCTTATAGTCCTTGCAGGCTGTATGGTAGTACTGCCACAGATGCTTATACAGGAGTATAGAAACAGGATTATAAATATACATCCGTCACTTATACCATCATTCTGCGGTACAGGCTATTATGGTCTTAAGGTGCATGAGCGTGTGTTGGAGAGAGGCGTAAAGGTCACGGGAGCCACATGTCATTTTGTGGATGAAGGCACAGATACAGGGCCTATCATAGCTCAAAAAGCCGTAGAGGTTTTAGATGATGATACACCTGAGATTTTACAGCGCAGGGTTATGGAGCAGGCAGAGTGGATTATTATGCCGCAGGCCATAGATGATATTGCAAACGGACGCATCAGTATTGTTGATGGAAAGGTTAAGCATATAAAAAAGTAAGATAAAAAAGTGGCAGACAGCCACATGATTGAAAACGTATTTTAGAAAGGACAAAACCATGAAAGTTTTAATAGTAGGCAGTGGCGGCAGAGAGCATGCCATAGCATGGAAGGTAGCTAAAAGTCCAAAGGTAGATAAGATATATTGTGCACCGGGCAATGCAGGCATAAGTGAATTTGCTGAATGTGTAGACATAAAGGCAATGGAATTTGACAAGCTTGTAGCATTTGCAAAAGAAAAAGAAATAGACCTTACTGTTATAGGTATGGATGACCCGCTTGTGGGCGGTATTGTAGATGAATTTGAAAAGGTAGGATTAAGAGTATTCGGTCCTAGAAAAAATGCAGCCATACTTGAAGGCTCAAAGGCATTTTCAAAAGATTTGATGAAAAAGTACAATATACCTACAGCAGCCTATGAAAGCTTTAATACACCTGAGGCGGCACTTGAGTATCTTGAAACCTCAGATTATCCTATAGTTTTAAAGGCGGACGGACTTGCACTTGGAAAGGGTGTTCTTATCTGTAACACAAAGGAGGAAGCAAAGGAAGGTGTAAAGACTCTTATGCTGGACAAGCAGTTTGGTGATGCAGGAAACACCATAGTCATAGAGGAATTTATGACAGGAAGGGAAGTGTCGGTTCTGTCATTTGTTGACGGAAACACCATAAAGATAATGACATCTGCCCAGGATCACAAGAGGGCAAAGGATGGTGATAAGGGCTTAAATACAGGCGGTATGGGTACATTTTCACCTAGTCCTTTCTATACGGCAGAAGTAGATGAATTCTGCAAAAAGTACATATATCAGCCGACAGTCGATGCCATGAAGGCAGAAGGAAGAGTATTTAAGGGAATAATCTTCTTCGGACTTATGCTTACTGAAAAGGGACCAAAAGTGCTTGAGTATAATGCAAGATTCGGAGATCCGGAAACACAGGTAGTTCTTCCTCGTATGAAGAATGATATAGTAGAAGTATTTGAAGCATGTATAGACGGTACACTTGATAAGATAGATTTACAGTTTGAGGATAATGCGGCAGTATGTGTTGTGCTTGCATCTGACGGTTATCCAGAGCATTACGAAAAGGGATTCCCTATTACGGGACTTGAGAATTTTAAGGACAAAGATGATTACTTTGTTTTCCACGCAGGTACAAAGTTTGAGGGAGATACCATTGTCACAAACGGAGGACGAGTACTTGGCGTGACAGCAAAGGGAAGTGATTTAAAAACAGCCAGAGCTAACGCATATGAGGCTGTAAAGCTTGTGTCCTTTGAGAACAAATATATGAGAAACGACATTGGAAAAGCTATAGATGAAGCGTAAGCTCATATATGTGAGTGAGAGAGGAAATAAAATGCATTTAAGGGTAGACAGAAAATATTTCCATAGAGTAAAGACCAATATCATATGCCACTTAATCATAGTGGCATTGATAAGTGGTCTTTTTGCGTTTTCAGTACAGAATAATGCATATGGTTATACGGATAAAACAGGTGTTGTGGTTGATATTGTAACTACACTTAATGTAAGAAGTGACGCCGGTAAAGGTTACGGCATAGTCGGTTCATTGACGAACGGTTATGTTGTTACTATAAAAGGCGAAAAATATGCATCAAACGGAGCTTTGTGGTACAATGTTACATATGTTGATACAAGCGGAAAAACTGTTACGGGTTATGTATCAGGTACATATATAAAGATTCTGGATGATATACAATATGAACCGGATGCAGATTTTGAACAGTATATGACATCACAGGGATTTCCGGAAAGTTACAAAAACGGATTAAGATTACTACATGCAAAATATCCGAACTGGGTATTTTTGGCAGATAACATAGATTTGGATTTTAATACTGTGGTGGATAATGAATATAAGATAAACCCGGGAAGTGAAAACTACGCTATGGGAAGAAGCCTTATATCCATCAATTCCATATCTTCATGGAAATCAACAGATACAAAGGCATATGACTGGAGCACAGGCAAATGGTACGGTTTTGACGGAAACAGCTGGGTGGCAGCATCGAGAGAACTGGTGGCATATGCGTTAGACCCAAGAAATTTTCTTGATGAAACATATATTTTCCAGTTTGAGTCATTATCCTATGAGCCGTCATATCAGACAGCAGAGGGACTTAGCGCACTTACGGCAGGAAAGTTTTTGTCAACAGGTAAAATATCTGATGACAATGGAGGAGAAATGACATACATAGATGCCATCATGAGTGCAGCAAATATTTCAGGAGCCAGTCCCTTTTATCTGGCGGCAAGTATTGTGCAGGAAATAGGCTCAAACGGAAACAGCGGAAGTATTTCGGGAACTGAGGCAGGCTACGAAGGATATTACAATTATTACAATATAGGAGCCTACACAGGAGGAGGACGCACAGCCATTCAAAATGGTCTTTTGTATGCTATGGGTACTGACGCGGCTACATACAGACCATGGAATACAAGGTATAAGGCTATAGTAGGCGGAGCAGTTTGGACAGCCAAAAATTACATAAGCAGGGGACAGGACACACTTTATTATAAAAAATTTGATTTTGTTGATACACCATATACTCATCAGTATATGACGCATATTATAGGTGCAAGGCAGGAAGCGGTCACATCATCAAAAGGTTATACGGAGGATATGAAAAAGACATTAAAACTTGTTTTTAAAATACCCGTATTTAAAAATATGCCGGAGACCGTATGTGCCATACCTACAAAGGACGGCAGCCCCAACAACGTGCTTTCGGGACTTTCAGTTGATGGAATTTCCATAACACCTTCATTTAATATGTTTACATCGAAATATGATGCCATAGTTGAAAATAGTGTAAAACAAATAAACATTTCAGCAAAAGCTGTAGACGGAAAGGCAGTGGTGTCCGGTGCAGGAAAACATACCTTAAAGGAAGGAAACAATGATATTACCATAGCTGTTAAAGCTGAAAATGGTGATATAAGAAATTATGTAATATCTGTTGTAAGAAAGTCTTCGTCAGGAGGAAATAATAATACAGATGATTCTACAACAGATAACACAACGGATAATACTACAGAGAATAACGTAAATACAGGCGGAGAAAGTGATACAACCCAGGATTTAAAACCGAAAGTCACCATAAAAGGAGCAGCTTTAAATGAGACAGAAAAAATTATTACGGGAATATCGGTTTCTACTACAACTGAACAGCTGAAATCATGTATTTCAGTTGAGAATGGAACAGTAAAGATTACAGACAAAAACGGTACAGAAAAGCAGGGAGTAGCCGGTACAGGTGATAAGGTGCGGATATACAGCAGTGATGGTAACTTATATTCAGAGTATAATGTTATCATTTATGGAGACATAAACGGAGACGGAGAAATTACTGTAAAAGATGCACTGATGGTAAGAAAGCATATTCTTGGTATGGAAAGTTTAAGTGGAAGTGCAGCACAGGCAGCAAACGTAAACAGGCAGAATGACGGGATTACCGTAAAGGATGCATTGCTTATAAGAAAGCATGTACTTGGAATGGATAAAATTGTTCAATAAAATATATGAAGGAGAACATAAGAATGAAAAATGGATTAAAAGCAAAGGAGTTGTTAAGAAGTACAATTGCATTAACTGTTTTTGCAGTATTTGCAGTACTTCTTAATGTTAAGGTGTATGGAGCTGATTTTAATGCATCTGTATCATCAGGGGAGGCAACACAGGGAGAAAATGTTACTGTTACGGTAACTATGAGTTCAAGTGCCACAGTAGGTGCATATGATCTGGTACTGACATATGATGCAAATATACTTGAATATGTGTCAGGTGCAGATGGTGGCGGTGGCGGCTCCCTCAGATTATATAATGATTCCAATTATACAACCTCTTATACTACAACCATTACATTTAAGGCAAAAGCAGCCGGAAGTACAAAAATATCCATAGTAAAGCAGGGTGATATTTGTGACATAGATTTAAATGATTTAACATTAAAGGCTACAGATGGAACGGTAACTGTAAAAGCACCTGTTACAGCTTCATCGAATGCAAATTTGTCTTCATTAAGTCTTATGGCAGTAAAAGGAGACGGCTGGTCAGGAAGTGTCACACTTATGCCTGAATTTTCAAAAGACGTAACATCTTATCAGCTATGGCTTGGTGGAGAATTTACAAAGCTTTCAATTTCAGCTGTGGCAGAGGATGGAAAAGCAAAAATATCCACAGCAGGAACGGACCTTGTGGCAGGACAGGATAATACGGCTACCATTTCAGTTACGGCAGAAGATGGAACTGTAAAGACATATACAATTATAGTACATGTAAGAGCAGTAGAAACACAGCCTGTTACTACAATAGAAGAAAATAACAATACTGAAACACCGGCAGAAACACCAGCAGAAACACCGGCTGAGGTTCCTACAGATAATCCTCAGGAGACTACGGCAGTTATTGAAAATCCTGATGTACCGGCTGACAGAAATATTACTATATCAGATAAAGCATATACAGTAACAGATGTTGCAGAGGATTTAAGTATTCCGGAAGGTTTTGAAAGAACGGCAGTAAGCTGGAATGGAACAGAGGTAATGGGTGCTTCTGACCAGTCAGGGACACTTAAATTATTATATTTGAAAAATAATGAAACAGGAGAAGGAAGCTTCTTCGTATACAATAGTGAAAAATCATCATATATTCCTTTTTTGGCATATACCATTACACAGAGAACATATATTATGCTTATGGCAGATGACGACCTGATTTTTGATGGAAAAAAAGCCACTGAAAGTAAGGCTTTGGAACTTACAACACTTAATCTGTCAGACGGTTATGTAGACGCATATAAGTTAAAAAATGATGATAATATCTACATAGTAAAGGCTATGAATTGGGATAATAAAATAGGATATTATTACTATAACATTAAGGATGGCAGCATGATTCCGTATTTTGATGTAGAAATACAGTCATCATCTGACAGTATACCGGCAAGTGTAAATTCTGCAGAAAAGGAAAAATCTGATATAAAAACGGTGTTAAACTTTGTGCTTGCAGCAGTGTCAGTAATACTTCTGATAACAGGTATAGTCCTTGCGACATATACCAAAAAGCTGTTAAGAAGGCTGGCTGATGAAAGTGAAGAAGAAGACAGTGAATATGATGAAGATGAAGAAGATGACGACGACAGCGAATATGATGAAGATGAAGAAGATGACGACGACAGCAGATACGTCGAAAACAGTAATGACGAAAGCAACGAATACTCCGAAGAAAGCAATGATGAGGGCATCAGGCACGTCGAAGACAATAATGACGATGACAGTGAATGGAATGAAGATGATAATGATGACAACAGCAAACATAAAAAAGATTTTGTTGCTGATGTAGAAAGTAAAAATATTGAGTCAGAGGAAAGCTTTGTTCCTGAAATAGATATAGAAGCTGTAGTCAGTGCCGTAAATGATGAACTGGGTATAACAGTAAAAGAGCAGGAAACACAGGCAGAAACACAAGAAGAAATGATAACTGCAAAAGAAAACGATACAATTTCAGAAAAGGAAGCAACAGATGTATCAGGAGAAAATACATCTGCAAAACCGGAAACTAAGGAAGAAAATATGTCAGAGCAGGAGCTTGACAATGCCATAGATGACATATTAGGACAGCTTTTTAAGTAGGAGGGAAGGAAATGCAGGAGAAATTCACCAAAAGTGCCAGGGCTTCCATAGAGTACGCCCATAAATGTGCAAGAGATATGGAACATGGTTTTGTTGGAAGCGAGCATTTGCTATATGGACTTGCATGTGCTGCTGATGGTGTGGCATCGGTAGTTTTAAATGATTTTAAGGTGACAGATGAGAGAATACTTGCTGCCATAGAAGGCTTTTTTACTACAAATCCGGTAGGAATAGCTGAGCCTGAGGGCTTTTCAGGGAGAGCAAGGGCAGTTATTGAGAACTCATCAAGGGAGGCTGCAAAATATAAGACCTCCACTATAGGTACAGAGCATATTCTTATGGCTATACTAAAGGATATGGATTGTACTGCATACAGAATACTTGCCATGATGGACGTAAACCATCAGAAAATGTATGCGGAGCTTCTTATGGCTATGGGTGAGGAACCGTCCATTGCAAAAGAAGAATTTCAAAATGGCAGACCTGTAAAAAACAGAGCCGGTAAGGGTTCATTTCTGGCACAGTACAGCAGAAATCTTACTGAGCTTGCCAAAGAGGGTAAGCTTGATCCTGTTGTAAAAAGAGATAATGAAATAAAACGTGTTATTCAGATTTTAAGCCGGAGAACAAAGAATAATCCATGTCTTATAGGCGAACCGGGAGTAGGAAAAACTGCTATAGTAGAGGGACTTGCCATGAAAATTGTTGAGGGCGATGTGCCGGATACAGTCAGGGATTTAAGAGTACTTACCCTTGATTTGTCAGGTATGGTGGCAGGTTCAAAATACAGAGGCGAGTTTGAGGAGCGTATAAAGCGTATAATCAATGAAGTAAAAAATGATGGTAATATACTTCTTTTCATAGATGAAATTCATACCATTATAGGTGCCGGCGGGGCAGAGGGTGCCATAGATGCGGCAAATATTTTAAAGCCTTCACTTGCCCGTGGGGAAATTCAGATAATCGGAGCAACTACTATATCTGAATACCGGAAATATTTTGAGAAAGATGCAGCACTGGAAAGGAGATTTCAGCCGGTAAATATTGAGGAGCCTGATGAAGCATCAGCCATAGAAATATTAAACGGACTGAAAGCAAAATATGAGGAGCATCATGGAGTCATCATTACTGACGGAGCAATAAAAGCGGCAGTACAGATGTCTGAACGTTATATAAATGACAGACATTTGCCTGACAAGGCTATAGATCTTATAGACGAGGCAGCATCAAAGGTGTCTTTAAGTTCATATCAGGCACCTCCCGGAATAAAAGAGCTTGAGGAAAAAATTGCTGCGTGTGAAAAAATGATTGAGACATATATTGTAGATGAGATGTATGCAAAGGCAGGACAGATAAAGGTACAGATGGAGAAAGCCGAGGAGCAGCTCATAAAAATGAAGGAAAAATGGATGAATTCCAAGAGAAGAAAGACTGCACAGGTAGATGAAAATGATATAGCAGATGTTGTTTCAATGTGGACAAAAATACCTGTACAAAAGCTTTCTGAATCAGAAAGTACAAGGCTTAAAAAGCTTGAAAAAATTCTCCATGAAAGAGTAGTCGGACAGCAGGAGGCTGTAAGTGCAGTGGCAAGAGCCGTTAAAAGAGGCAGGGTTGGTCTTAAGGATCCAAAGAGACCTATAGGTTCGTTCCTATTCCTTGGACCTACAGGTGTAGGAAAAACAGAGCTTTCAAAGGCATTGGCAGAGGCTGTTTTTGGAGATGAAAATTCCATGATAAGAGTTGATATGACAGAATACATGGAAAAGCACAGTGTATCGAAAATGATAGGCTCACCTCCGGGCTATGTGGGCTTTGAAGAGGGAGGACAGCTTAGTGAAAAGGTCAGACGAAATCCTTACTCAGTTATACTTTTTGACGAGATAGAAAAGGCTCATCCTGATGTATTTAATATACTTCTTCAGGTGCTTGATGACGGACATATTACAGATACACAGGGACGTAAGGTTGACTTTAAAAATACTATTATTATAATGACTTCAAATGCTGGTGCAGAAAGAATAATGGACAATAAAAAGCTGGGCTTCGGTGCAGGAGATGATGAAAAGGCTGATTATGAAACTATGAAGTCATCTGTTATGGACGTATTGAAAAGAATGTTTAAGCCTGAGTTTTTAAACAGAATAGATGAGACGATAGTATTCCATTCACTTACCAAAAAGGATATGGGAGACATTATCACCATTATGCTTAAGGAAATACAGGGCAGAGTGAAGGAACAGATGGACATCACCTTAAATGTTACACCGGCAGCCAAAAAATTCATAGTGGAAAAGAATTATGATAAAAAATATGGTGCAAGACCAATAAGGCGGGCACTTCAAAATACCATTGAGGATAAGCTGGCAGAGGAGATACTTTCAGGCAATGTAAAACGGGGTGATAAGGTAAACGTCAATGTGAGTGATAAAAAAATTATTTTTAAAACACAGGCATTGGAAGAAAAGGCATCAGAGGAAAGGGCATTAAAAGAAAAGATATCAAAAGAAAAGGTATCCAAAGAATAAAAAATCTGTTGGCGAAATTTATGCTTTATGGTACAATAATAATTATAAAATGACAGAACAGGCAGTATTATAAAAACAAATGGCTGTTATGAAAATATTGATTTAACGTGATAAAAAAGAAAAAATACACAGGAGGACATAAAAATGTCAGTTATAGAAGAATTAATCCGTAAAGAAGCAGACGGAGGTATCAGCTTTGGAAATTACACACTTGATGAGAAGTCAAAGGTTTCAGATTTTGAGGCAAATGGAGACTTATATAAGGTGAAAACCTTCAAGGAAATTACAAAGCTTGAAAAAAACGGAATGTTTGTATATGAGTCAGTTCCGGGAACTGCTGTTATGAATCTTAAAGTAACAGAAAATGAAATGAAGTTTACCGTGGAAAGTGACAATGACTCGCAGATAACAGTAGAACTTGAGCCGGAGACAGAGTATACTATATTCATTGACGGACAGAATGCAGGCAAGATGAAGACAAACCTTGGAGGAAAGCTTGTACTCAGCGTGGAGACAAAAGGTGTAAGCAGTGCAGATATAGATATAAAGAAGTGCTAGTCCGGAGGAAATCATCTTGAAAAAAGGTAAGGAAACTGCATTTTTTTGTAAGGAATGCGGATATGAGTCATCAAAGTGGCTGGGACAGTGCCCGGCATGTAAAGAATGGAACACTTTGGTGGAGGAGCCGGTTGTAAAAAGGGAAAAGGGCAGAACGGTTCAGGCAGGTGAAATACCAAAGCCCACGCTCTTAAAAGATATTACGGCAGGAGATGAGGAAAGGATTTCTACAGGTTTTTCCGAGCTGGACAGAGTACTTGGCGGAGGAATAGTGGCAGGTTCACTGGTACTTATAGGAGGAGATCCGGGCATAGGAAAATCCACCATACTTTTGCAAATGTGCCGTAATCTTGCAGAACTCAAAAAAAATATATTATATATATCAGGCGAAGAATCATTAAAGCAGATTAAGCTTAGGGCAGACCGTATAGGAAGCTTTGGTGATACTATGCAGCTTCTCTGTGAAACAAATCTTGACCATATAGAGGATAACTTAAGACAGATTAAGCCTGATGTTGCCATTATTGATTCTATCCAGACAATATACAGGGAGGATGTTGCAAGTGCTCCGGGAAGTGTCAGTCAGGTAAGGGAATCTACAAACATACTTATGCAGCTTGCAAAAAGCCTTGGAATATCCATATTTATAGTAGGACATGTAACTAAAGAGGGTGTAGTTGCAGGACCGAGAGTATTGGAGCATATGGTAGATACTGTGCTTTATTTTGAGGGTGACAGATATGCCTCTTACAGGATTTTAAGAGGTGTAAAAAACAGATTCGGTTCTACAAATGAGATTGGCGTTTTTGAAATGTCCGATACAGGTCTTAAACAGGTGGAAAATCCTTCGGAATATATGCTGAATGGAAGACCGGAAAACACATCAGGCTCTATAGTGACATGTTCTGTAGAAGGCACAAGACCTATGCTTGTGGAAATACAGGCACTTGCCTGTAAGACAAATTTTGGTATGCCGAGGCGTACAGCAGCAGGAACGGACTATAACAGGGTAAATCTGCTTATTGCTGTGCTTGAAAAAAGACTGGGTATGTATTTTGGCGAGCATGATGTCTATATTAATATGGCAGGAGGAATCAGACTTAATGAGCCGGCCCTTGACCTTGGCATTATTCTGGCACTTATTTCAAGCTATAAGGACTGTCCTATAGATGAGAAAACAGTTGCATTCGGCGAAGTAGGACTTTCCGGTGAGGTAAGGGCAGTAAATCTTGCACAGAGAAGAGTGACAGAGGCAAAAAAGCTTGGCTTTAAAATATGCATATTGCCAAAGGTTTCACAGGAGAGCATGAAAGACATAAAGGGTATAAAGCTTATAGGCATCAGCAATATAAAAGAAATAATTAATTTATTTTAACATATAAAAAGGGATGGAGGTACATAGACATATGGGAAATCAGTTAGCAGATAAAATTATGGATATAGTAGAGGATTTGGATGAATCTCAGCTTAAGCTGGAGAAGAATGCTTTTGATGTAATCAATTCTTCTGATACTTCGTTAAATCTTGTTAAGGATGGTATAGGTGCTGTTGAAAGCCTTGTAAAAAAGATAGAGCAGTTAAATGAGTCTGTTAAAGCGTCACAAAAGGCAGTTGAACAGATGAAGGAAGTGTCAAATGTTATTGCGCAGTTTGCAAAGGTTATATCAGGCATTGCAAACAAAACAAATATTCTTTCACTAAATGCGTCCATAGAAGCAGCCAGAGCGGGAGAACATGGAAGAGGCTTTTCAGTTGTGGCAGATGAGGTTCAGAAGCTTGCTAATCAGACCAAGTCATCTTCGGCTGAAATTACTGATAAAATCAAGGCGGTTCAGGAGTATGTAGCGGGTATCACGCAGGTTATGGGTGATATATTTGCAAATTCGGAAGAGCAGAATGAGATGGCATCATCTATTGGTGAGCTTCTTAAAAAGATGCTGGATGCGACTTTGATTGCAAATGATGTATCAAGAAATATGGAAAATGAGATTGCATATCAGAGAGATATAACAGATAAGGCAAGGGTAGCGTTGAATAGTTGTGAGGATTAAAATGGGGTGGTCCTGTCGGCTATATGAGCTTTATGACAGGCTCCTGTCTTAAAGCTCATACAGCCGGCAGGACTGAAAAATTTAAATGATGTTTGACTAACATTATATGTTTAAAATCTATGTTCGACAAAAAAACAGTTGACAAGATTTCTGACATATGGTATAAATATAAAGTCGGTTTTAGGACAAAGCCTATAGGGGTGTAGTTCATCGGTAGAATAAGAGTCTCCAAAACTCCAGAGGAGGGTTCGATTCCTTCCACCCCTG
>CAMENQ010000021.1 GCA_945928585.1 uncultured Roseburia sp.
TTAAGTGCTAAAGAAAACAGAATAATAGAAATAGGCGCCATAAAGGTGTATGACGGACAGGTTCAGGACATATTTGAAACTTTTGTAAATCCCGGTTGCAGCATTCCGGAAAGAATAACAGAGGTTACGGGAATTGATGACAGTATGGTGGCAGATGCACCTTATATTGAAACAGAAATAAAACGATTCATTGATTTTTCAGAGGAACTTTCCCTTATAGGACATAATCTCATATTTGATTACAGCTTTTTAAAGGCAAACGCCGTAAACAATAAGCTTACATTTGAGAGAAATGGAATAGATACACTTAAGATAGCCAGAGAGAAACTAAAGGAGCTGCCAAGCAAAAAACTGGATTTTTTGTGCAGCTATTTTGGAATACCTGATGAAAATCATCACAGGGCTGTAAATGATGCTAAGGTTACATATGAACTTTATAAGCTTTTATGTGAACGTTTTGAGACGGAAAATGAAGTATTTACACCGTCAGAACTTGTTTATAAGGCAAAAAAACAAAGTCCCATAACAGATAAACAAATAAAATATCTGAAGGACCTTGCAGCGTTTCACAATATAAATATTGATTATGAGATAAATAAGCTGACAAAAAATCAGGCATCACGCATAATAGATAATATAATTCTTGAACATGGCAGGATTTTTTGATATTATTACCCCATAGGAAATTTATAAAAGCTCCTTTAGGGCATTTATTATAGGCTGCTTCATAAGAGAATCCAGCTTTTCGGCATTTGCTATAAGAGCACTTATTTTATCAGATAATCCCCGTTCATGGTATATGCCGGCAAGCAATGTATATGTAGCCTTTATGTCAGAGCCTATATTTATTGCATATTCCAGAACAGGAAGGGCATCATCCGTATGTCCGTCATTGTGAAGTGCTTCGGCATACTGCTGGAGTGTGCGAACCAAAAGGATATAATTTTCATCATATTCATTTAAAGCATCAAGATTGGCGGCGCCATATTCAAGCTTAAGGTCAGTGGATGTTTTTCCGGTAAGATTAAGGATACGTTTATCCTTAAGGCTTAAAAGAGTTTCTTCACACTGGGCGATGGCTTCGGTGTCAGCATATTTTCCCACTGGAAATCTGTCATAAGGTATAATAATATATTCTATGGCATCAAGGTTTTTACGACGTGTAAAATTTGCATCATGTTCACGCTGCCAAAAGTCGTCATCACGCTTTTGCTGGAGCTTATCACTTTTTTTGCGTTCATATGAAAACCACAATATGAATATAATAAAGCATCCAAAAAAAGGAAATGCAAATGGTGAAAAATTCATAGCAAGTGTCCTTTCTGAATTTTAAGAAAAATCCTCTATGATTTTAGCTTAAAAAATAGTATAATGCAATATAAATTAAAAATTATTATTATACAGTTCTGAAACTGTAGCAGAAAAGGAGAAAAAGATGTTTAATATTTATAACAGTAAGAGCAAGAGAAAACTGACAATGATTATATGTATAGTGCTTATTGTTGCAATGGTCGCCACATCCATACTTGCTATATTAATCTGATAAAGACACATATAAAATGTGCTTATTAAAACCGAAGACTTATATTTCGGAGGTAAGGTGGCATTATGAAGATTGGAAAGATTTCAGAGTCCGTATTAAAGAGGACTGTTATAAAGGAAATTAAATATAAAAATAAAACCGTAAAAAAAGGTTCGGCAGTTGGAAGCGATGGTGCAGTATTTGCCACAGATGGCAGAGATATGGTATCATCGATTTCTACATACATGGGAGACATTATTCTGTGTGGAAAGAGAGCCTTTGCAGGGGCAGTAAACAGTGTGGCAGCAGGGGAGGCAAAGCCCTTTGCGGTTCAGGTAAGTGTACTTATGCCGGAGACCATAAAGGAAAACAGGCTTAGGGCCCTTATGGTGACACTGCATGATATGGGAGAAGCCATAGGTGTACAGATAGCAGGCGGTCATACTGAGACAGTGTCAGGAATAGAAAAGCCTGTAATAACAGTGACTGCATACGGTTACAGGGAGAAAATGTTTGATGGGCAGACATATAAAGGGCTTGATGAAGGATATGACATAGTTATGATAGGAGAGACAGGTCTTGAAGGAACGGCGGTGCTTGCCATAGAAAAAGAAGCTGAACTTAGGGAACGTTTCACGACAGGCTATATTGAAAAGGCAAAAGCATATGCGGAAGGACTTATAATAGTAAATGAGGCTGCAGTCGCGGTTCAGCATGGTGGGAGAGCCATGCACGATACATCAAAAGGCGGAATATTTGGAGCATTATGGGAACTGGGAGAACGGTTAAAATGCGGTCTGGAGGTTAATCTCCGTGCTATTCCCATAAAGCAGGAAACAATAGAGCTTTGCGAGCATTTTGACCTGAATCCGTATTTTATAAATTCATCCGGTGCATTGCTGGTGGTAGTAAAGGACGGAGAAAGCCTTGTAAGAAGTATGACAGGTACAAAAAAACCGGTATCAGTAATAGGACACACGGTAAGCGGTCATCAGAAAACTATTATCAATAATGATGAAAAAAGATATCTTGAGTCCCCAAGGTCAGGAAAGCCGGAGGAAAATTTAGCATAAAAGCAGATTTAAGGTACTTAGTCAGAATATAACATTATAATGGAGGAATAAAAAATGGTTGAATTAAGTGAAATAAGAAAACAGATACTTGGAATTTTAGAGAAAAACAGCCGTATAGATTTAAAGGAACTTGCTGTTTTACTTGGAACTACGGAAGCGGAAATAGCAAATGAGGTAGCTGAAATGGAAAAGGAAAACATCATAAGCGGCTACCATACATTGATAAACTGGGAAAATACCAGTGAGGAAAAGGTCACAGCCATGATAGAGGTTATGGTTACACCTCAGAGAGGTGTAGGCTTTGACCGTATTGCCGAGAGAATTTATAATTTCAGCGAGGTTAAGGCAATATACCTTATGTCAGGAGGCTATGATTTCCTTATTATGCTTGAGGAAAAGACTATGAGAGCAGTTTCACAGTTTGTATCTGAAAAGCTTGCTACGTTAGAGGAGGTAAGAGGAACGGCAACACACTTTGTACTTAAGAAGTATAAAGACCATGGAGCAGTATTGAAGGAAGAAAAACAGGATGAAAGGATGTTGGTGACACCATGAGAAACCCATTATCAGATGTTGTAGTAGAAATGAAGCCTTCGGGCATAAGAAAATTTTTTGATATAGTAAGCGAGATGAAGGATGCCATTTCATTAGGTGTAGGTGAGCCTGATTTTGATACTCCATGGCATGTAAGGGAGGAGGCAATATATACACTTGAAAAAGGTAAGACTGTTTATACATCAAATGCAGGTCTTATGGAGCTTAGAGAGGAGATATGCAAATATCTTAAGAGACGCTTTAATGTAAGCTATGATTATAAAAATGAGGTTATGATAACTGTCGGCGGCAGTGAAGCCATAGATATGGCGTTAAGAGCCATGGTTAATCCAGGTGAGGAGGTTATTATACCGGAACCATGCTATGTCTCATACCTTCCATGTGTACAGCTTACATACGGTAAGCCTGTTATAATAAATCTTAAGGAAGAAAACCAGTTCCGTCTTACAAAGGAGGAACTGCTTAATGCCATTACCGATAAGACGAAGGTGCTTATACTTCCGTTTCCAAATAATCCCACAGGTGCAGTTATGACAAGGGAAGATTTAAAGGATATAGCAGAGATATGTATAGAAAAAGACATTTTTGTAATATCAGATGAGATTTATGCTGAACTTACATATACAGGAGAAAGACATGTTACAATAGCAGAATTTCCGGGTATGAAGGAGAGAACAGTTCTTATAAACGGATTTTCAAAGGCTTATGCCATGACAGGCTGGAGACTGGGATATGCATGTGCACCTAAAAATATATTGTCACAGATGCTTAAAATACATCAGTTTGCCATTATGTGTGCACCTACAACAAGCCAGTATGCTGCGGTAGATGCCTTGAAAAACGGTGATGATGATGTAATGCATATGATGCAGTCATATAACCAGAGAAGACGTTTTGTATTAAATTCCTTTAAGGAAATGGGAATAGAATGTTTTGAGCCGTTTGGAGCATTTTACACCTTCCCTAATATAAAGAAATTCGGACTTTCCTCAGAAGAATTTGCAAACAGATTTCTTCAGGAGGAAAAGGTAGCAGTAGTACCGGGTACGGCATTTGGTGACAGTGGAGAAGGTTTCCTTAGAATATCATATGCTTATTCCATTGAGCAGCTTAAGGAGGCTCTTGGAAGACTTGCAAGATTTGTAAAGAAACTGGAGGCAGAATAATGCTTAACATAGTACTTTTGGAGCCGGAAATACCTGCCAATACGGGAAATATAGGAAGAACCTGCTGTGCTACAGGTACAAGGCTTCATCTTATAGAACCTTTAGGATTTTCGCTTAGTGAGAAAGCGCTAAAGAGAGCGGGGATGGATTACTGGCAGGATTTAGATGTTACCATTTATGATGATTATGAGGACTTTTTAAGAAAGAATCCTGACGCAAAGATATATTTTGCCACAACAAAGGCACCAAATGTCTATAGTGAGGCTCATTTTGAGCCTGACTGCTATATAATGTTTGGAAAAGAAAGTGCAGGCATACCTGAAAAAATCCTTGTGGACAATCAGGACACCTGCATAAGAATTCCCATGAATGAAAATATTCGTTCCTTAAATCTGTCAAATTCTGTGGCCATAGTGTTATATGAAGCCTTAAGACAAAATGATTTTGCAGGAATGGAGCTTTCAGGACACTTAAGGGGATACGATTGGAAGTAGAGTCTTTTTAGAACGCTGCAGCGTAAATATAAACTCTGTTCCGACACCCTCAGTACTTATAACATTTATATTTTCGTTATGACTATTTATAACTTCTTTTACGATAGACAGGCCCAGTCCGGTGCCTGTCTTATCTTTTCCTCTGGAAAGGTCAGTTTTATAAAATCTATCCCAGATTTTGCTTAAATTTTCCTTTGGTATGCCAATGCCGGTATCTTTAACGGAAACGAATATTTTATCATTTTTGTCAGTTATATTTATATTTATGGTTGAATTGTTATGGCTGAATTTTATTGCATTGTCCAACAGGTTATATATAACCTGCTGAATTTTAGTCTGGTCGCCGTTTACCATATATGATTTACAGCCAAAAACAACATCTATTGTAATTTTCTTTTTTGAGCACTGTCCCTCAAAGGTGGCAACAATATTTCTTGTAAGAGGGACTAAATCAAAGTCAGTTAAATCAAGTTTTGTTCCTTTAGAATCCCATGTGTTAAGAAGCAGCAGGCTTTCCGTAAGCTTGTTTAAACGCTCTGTCTCAAAGAGAAGAATATTAAGATATTTTTCGTAGGCTTCAGGTGGTATGGTGCCATCTAACATAGCTTCCACATAACCCTTTATAGAGGTAAGGGGAGAACGGAAGTCATGGGAGATATTTGTTATAAATTTCTTTTGGTCATTGTCCTTCTCCTTCATTTCCTTTGCCATAAATTCAAGCTTTTCAGCTATGTCTCCTATTTCATCCTTAGAGTTAATCTTAAGATTTTCATAATCAAAATTACCCTTTGCATATTCATTTACAGCAAGTTTAACCTTTTTTATAGGACGATATACAGATAAATGGAATACTATAAGTATGGAAAGTGAAAAAACAAATACAAATAAAAATATGCCATATATATAGTTGGAAAAAGGCGTAAAATCTGAGACAACAGATGAAAGCCGTCTGTTTAAAATAACGTAACCGTAAACTTTATAAGTGTTTATAATAGGGGAGTAAACAGACACTACTTCATCACTTAAGAGATTGTCAAAGGTTGTCGTTGTATAAATGTCAGAGTTAAAATACACGGATAAATCACCAAGATTACTTCCGTTATCCGTAGTGTGGGAACTGTATAAAATTTTACCGTCATCAGAAACAATCCAAAGTGTAGTATCATTAGGAAGCATAAATGTCTTAATGTCACTGTTAAAGTTATAATCATCATCAGAATTATTTATATTATAATGATAGCGGCTGTAATAGCCTGATATGCCGGTTGCCTGATTATAAAGGGATAATGCAGAGGAAGCAATCTGTTTGTCCATTATATCCTGCCTGTTTTCATAGGAAATAAATAACAGTGAAAGTAAGAAAAATACAACATATCCAAGTATAAATTTTATATAGATTGTCTGTTTCATAAAAACCTCATTTCCGGAGCGTTTATCTCAAATTTGCGTATGTTGTTATGGCTATTTTGTGCCTGTGCACATTTCCCATATCAGAGTGGGAGTGCACAGACACAAATTAGTTTTTGGTTTCAAATTTATAACCGATACCCCACACGGTAGCAAGTGACCAGGATGAGTGGTCATTTATCTTTTCACGGATACGCTTTACGTGGACATCTACAGTCCGGGTGTCACCTATATACTCATAGCCCCATATATTATCAAGAAGCTGCTCTCTTGTGAAAACCTGATTTGGAGAGGCTGCAAGAAAATGTAAAAGCTCGATTTCCTTCGGTGGCATATCTATCTGCTTTCCCATATATGTGACGGTATAATTTGCTATATTTATAATAAGGTCATCAAAATTTAGTATACCGGTATCCTTAGATGTATTTGTCTCGGAAGCATAGGATGTGCGGCGTAAAACTGCTTTGACTCTGGCGACTAACTCCTTTGAGTCAAATGGCTTAATAATATAGTCATCAGCTCCCATTTCAAGACCAAGAACCTTGTCAAAAACCTCACCTTTTGCTGAAAGCATAATAACAGGCAGATGAGAGTTTTTTCTAAGCTCTCTGCATACCTGATAGCCGTCCATTCCTGGTAGCATAATATCAAGCAGCATAATATCAGGTCTGAAAGTATCTACTGCCTTTAGGGCTGATTCTCCATCCTCTACGCACATAGTTTCAAAACATTCCTTCATAAGATAGAGGGATATAAGCTCTGAAATATTTGTGTCATCATCTACGATTAGAACTTTTTGCTTTGCTGCCATAATTATACCTGTCCTTTCTAAAAATGTATATTTTTATTCTTAACTCTTAAATTCAACAATAGTTACTCCCGTATCACCTTCACCAAATACGCCCAGACGGAAGGATTTGACATACTTCTGCCTTTTCAGGTGTTTGTGTACTGCATTTCTCAAAGCACCGGTGCCTCTTCCGTGAACTACTCTTACACTTGGAAGATGTGCAAGATAAGCATCATCAAGATATTTGTCGAGAACTGCCACTGCTTCGTCTGTGGTCATACCGATAAGGTTTATTTCAGCGGATACGGAGGCAGATTTTGAAACCTTTATTTTTCCTTTGTTGGTTTTTGTAAGGTTTGGGCCTGTTATGACAGGCTCATCTATAAGCTCAATATCACGAATGTTAATCTGGGAGCGTAAAATACCCATCTGTACATACATATCGCCTTTATTATTAGGCAGTCCGACCACATGACCGTTTACGCCGAGACTGAGCACCTTTACTGCGTCTCCAAGCTTTATATCTTTTGGTGTAACCTCTTTATTTGGTTTTTTATTTTTAAGGGCCAGTCTGCTTTGAGTGTCATCCAGCTTTTCACGCAGACGGGTTCTATGCTTTTCCATATCCTTAGTCATGCCTGCAGAAGAAAGCTTATTGATTTCTCTTATGGATTCATCTGCAAATGACTTGGCTTCCTGCAAAATAGCCTGTGCTTCTTCGTTTGCTTCCCTCAAAATGCGTTCCCGTCTGTCATCAAGATTTTCAGATTTTTTCTCAAGCTCACCTTTGAGTTTTTCTATTTCTTCTTTGTAAGATTTTATCTGAAGATGTTCTCTTTCGATTTCAAGCTTGCTTTCCTCAAGGTCGGAAATAATATCCTCGAAGGCTTCACTGTCAGAGTCAATGCGGGTTTTGGCATCATCTATAATATATGACGGAAGTCCAAGCTTCCCTGCTATGGCAAAAGCATTACTCTTGCCCGGAATACCTATAAGGAGTCTGTATGTTGGGCTTAAGGTTTCTACTGAAAATTCACAGCAGGCATTTTCCACGCCTTCAGTAGAAAGGGCAAACAGCTTTAATTCGCTGTAGTGGGTGGTTGTCATGGTACGCACCTTCATATTGTGTAAAAATGTAAGAATACTTATGGCAAGGGCAGCACCCTCTATAGGGTCAGTACCGGCACATATTTCATCGAAAAGTACAAGTGATTTATCATCAGCCTTTTCAAGTATATTTACTATATTTGTCATATGAGATGAAAATGTGGAAAGTGACTGTTCAATACTCTGCTCGTCACCTATGTCCGCGTAAACCTCAGTAAATATGCTGAGCTTTGAGCCGTCATCTGCAGGAATGTGAAGTCCTGACTGTCCCATAAGAGTGAATAAACCTACAGTTTTTAAGGAAACGGTTTTTCCTCCTGTATTAGGGCCTGTAACAATGAGAAGGTCAAAATCATCTCCAAGATGGATATTTATCGGAACCACCTTCTTCCTGTCAAGAAGAGGATGACGACCGCATTTTATGTTTATAATGCCATCAGTGCCAATTAAAGGTTCACTGCAACTGTATTCCTTGGAGAGAGCTGCCTTTGCAAATATAAAATCAAGAACTGAAAGTGTTTCAAGATTGTAGTGGATTTCTTCTGTATGTTCACCGCACATATTGCTAAGGTCTGCAAGAATTTTTTCTATTTCAGCCTTTTCCTTTATTTCAAGCTCGCGGATTTCATTGTTAAGCTGAACAACAGCCATAGGCTCTACAAAAATAGTGGAGCCTGTAGAGGACTGGTCGTGAATCATACCCGGCATATTTCCCTTGCACTCAGCCTTAACAGGGAGACAATATCGTCCGTTTCTCATGGTTATGACAAAATCCTGAAGATTAGCACGTACAGTCTGTGAATTTACCATAGAGTTAAGCTGATTGTGGATTTTCTCGTTTGTCCTTTTCATGGAACGGCGGATAGAAGCCAGTGTACTGCTGGCATCATCGGCAATTTCATCCTCGGATATGATGCATCTTTTTATCTCATTGTTTAAAGGAGATAAAGGCTCAAGTCCGTCAAACATTTCGGAAAGTGAATCACGTTTTTCATCAATGTCAGCATCATCTGCAGTCCGGGTGTTTCCGGCAGAAACAGGACCTCTTGAAAATGATTTTACTCTGAGAGTCACGTTTAATACGGAGCTTATGTCAAGAAGCTCCTTTACGGAAAGACAGCTTCCGATTTCAAGTCTTTTAAGTGTGGCACGAATATCCCTTGTGCCGGAAAAAGATATGCTTCCACCCTGCCAAAGTCTTGAAAGGGCATCACTTGTCTCGGTCAGGGCTTTTTTAATCTCCTTAATATCGGTCATGGGAGACAGCTTACGGCACATATCCTGTCCTAACGGAGATGAAGCGTGTTCTGTAAGTTTATCTATTATTTTGTTATATTCCAGTGTCTTTAAAACCTTGCTGTTCATATTATTATACTCCAATCTGCAGCCGGCAAAGCACTTACGGCTTAGGTCGGCTATTTAAAATTTATATTTATGATAATAACATATATTGTGAGGGGGTTCAATAAAAAAGTCTTGCTTATATAATATAGTGTGTAAGTCCTGCAGTCTGTCTGATTGCACCCCTGATGCGCCTGCGTAAACGCCGTATGGGCAGTGTTATATTGTGTGTGTAAGCTTCGGAGGAAGCAAGAAATTTTATTAGTACAATATGGCCATTTGTTAAGCGTCGACCGTAACTCGGAAGTGTCTGAATTCTCAGCCACTTCCTCAGACAGACGGTCTCTGCTAAACAAATGACCATATTGTGCTAATAAATTTCTAGCATCCTCCTCAATGCTTACACACCCAATATAACACTGCCCATACGGTGTTTACGCAGGCGCATCAGGGGTGCAAACAGACAGACTACAGGACTTATTATAAAAAAGTGCCGCTCGGCAGCGGCACTTATAAATTCGCATTCGCGAATTTTTGTTGCGCTATTTTACGTTGTTGCTTTAGGAATTTCCTATTATATAAAAAACAGGTATAAAAAAATTGCAAATGTCATAAAATGTTCATATTTACAATGTATAATATATAAGTTAATTATGGGATAAGAATTGCCTGCGCAAAAAGGCATCGCAGGGTGTGATGTATGCAAATTCGCATTTGGGATTTTTGGTTACGATTTTGTGCCGAGCATTAGGAATTCCTGTTATTAAAAAGTGTACAGAAATGAGGATTTTTATGAGTGATGTTAAAAAAATTCATAATGATATAAATGAGAAGAATAATCTTCAGGAGGATTATACCTTTGTAAGGGAGACTATTAAAAAGAAACCGCCAGCTTTTGTGACCGTGCTTATGAAGATAGGAAAAGTTCTTGGCATGGGAGTGGTTTTTGGATTAGGCGTGTGTCTTGTGCTTTTTATTTTTAACAGGGATATAAGGGATGCATTTTTGGGAAATGAGAAAAGTGATAATGCTGATAAAGAGAAAAGCACATACAGTAGCGAGGAAAAGGACAGTACCATATCAGAGGCGGAAAGTGTAGGACTTGATGAAAAAATAGATGCACAGATTGTTGATGTTGCAGTAGTTTTTTATAAAGAGGAGGAAACTACTACTAGAGAAACTGAAAGTAATCAGGAAACTACAGTAATGTATCAGGAAGAGGAAGTGACTGCTGATATTTCTGATAATAAGGAAATTCAGACAACTACTGCCACACAGCCGGAAAACACCACTGAAAAAAAGACAACAGGAGAAATAAATACAGAGTCAGAAACTACACAAAGTACTGAAAACAAGCGTGTAGAAGAAAAGAACCACTATACAGGACTTGTAGTAGGTGCGGTGGGAGATGTGTTTATATGTGTTGAGAACGACAGAATAAGTGGTGCAGGTGATATTTTTGTTTCATTTGAAAATGGTAATTATGTAAATGCAACTGTGTATGGCTATGATGCCATGAACGGATTGGCTGTTCTGAGAGTTTTTGCAAAGGACATAGATGACGAAACGAAAGCAAAAATCAAATCTGTTAATGTAAAAGATATAGATGAGATGAATGAGGGAGATAAGCTGGTGTATGCGGGAAACCCATATGGTAACGGAAGGCTTATGTATACAGGAACACTTGCAGGTGTTGATTCAGGTCATTGCAATTATGATACCTTTTACAGAGGTGTTGTAACTGATATAAGTAATGGAGATATACAGGACGGCTTCATATTTGACAAAAACGGTGATATAGTGGCAATGGTGGTAGGTGATGAAGAACTTGGCTATAGGAACAATATTACAGGTGTATGTATGGAGGACATTATGTTTATTGTAAGGGCTCTTGCAGATGGAACCCTAATAAAACATATTGGCATAAAGGGTGAAGCGGTGACAGATGATATGAGAGAGCTTACAGGAGAAAAAATGCCGGATGGAATGTATGTAACGGATGTTGCAAGAGAATCATCGGCATATAAATCCGGCATAATGGTTGGAGATATTGTCATATCAGTAGGGGACAGTCAGGTGGCTGATATGAAGGATATTCAGAAGGTTCTGGATAAAGCATCAGTCCGTGCAGATATTACTCTTGTGGTAAAGCGAAAAATAGGAACAGGCTATAGTGAATTTACCATAAAAGTTCCTGTGGAGGCTTATGGAGGAAGAAAGTGAGGATTAAATAATGAAGTATATAGAGTCATTCCGAGAAGGAGAAAAAGTAGCAGGAGTTTATTTATGTAAATCAAAGGCTTCTGCAGTGACAAAGAATGGAAAACCGTATGAATCAGTAATATTGCAGGATAAGACAGGAACCGTGGATGCTAAGATATGGGATCCGAATTCACTTGGAATAGAGGAGTTTGATGTTCTGGATTATGTGGATATAGTGGCAGATGTTATTGTTTTTAACAGCGTGACACAGCTTAATGTTAAACGTATAAGAAAGGTAAGCGAGGGAGAATATGATCCGAAGGATTATCTTCCTGTCAGTGAAAAAAATATAGATGAAATGTTTGCAGAACTGGCAAAGTACATAGCATCTGTAAAAAATAAATATCTTAATACATTGCTAAACAGATTTTTTATAGAGGATAATGCGTTTGCTGAAAAATTCAAAATACATTCAGCAGCCAAAAGCGTTCATCACGGATTTATGGGCGGACTTTTGGAGCATACTTTGTCAGTAGTAAAGTTCTGTGATTTTTACACTACCATGTATCCTATGTTAAACAGGGATCTGCTTATTACGGCAGCCATGCTTCACGACATAGGAAAGGTGGAGGAGATAGAAAGCTTTCCTGTAAATGATTATACAGATGACGGAAATCTTCTTGGACATATAGTGCTTGGAAGCGAAAAGGCGGGCAGAGTGGCAGACTCCATAGAAGGATTTCCAAAGCAGCTTAGAAGCCAGCTGCAGCACTGCATACTTGCACATCATGGTGAACTTGAGTATGGTTCACCTAAAAAGCCTGCACTTATGGAGGCTGTTGCATTAAATTATGCAGACAATACAGATGCAAAACTTGAAACCATGAAAGAGCTTTTTGCAGGTGCAAATACCCAGGATAACAGCCAGTGGATAGGATATAACAGGCTGTTTGAGTCTAATCTGAGAAGGACTGTTTGGTAAGAGGAAAATTGTCAGATGGCATTATAGGATATTTCATAGTGGTATTTATGACGGAGGGTCACAAATAAATTCGTATATAAATTAAATATTTATGGTGACTGCAGCAGTAACGCCCGGGAGTGAGGATTAGCATGAAAAAAAATCAGGAATTTACAGTTTTAATAGAAGATATAAGTGTAAATGGAGAAGGAATAGGCAAGGCAGACGGTTATCCCTTGTTTATTAAGGACGCTGTTCCGGGAGACGTAGTTTTTGGAGTAGTGACAAAGGCTGAAAAGAGATATGGCTACGGAAGGGTGCTTAAGATTATTACGCCGTCACCTGACAGAGTGGAAGCAAAATGTCCCATAGCAAAAAGATGCGGAGGCTGTCAGCTTCAGGAAATGTCATATGAAAGACAGCTTGCATATAAGAAGGATAAAGTAAAAAATAATCTTGACAGAATAGGAAAGCTGACAAATTATAAAATACACGATACCCTTGGCTGCGAAAATCCATTCAGATACAGAAACAAAGCCCAATTCCCCATAGGAAGAAATAAAAACGGAAAAATAATTGCAGGATTTTATGCAGGCAGAAGCCACGACATAATAGAATGTGATGACTGCATTATAGGCATAGAAGAAAATAAAAAAATA
>CAMENQ010000022.1 GCA_945928585.1 uncultured Roseburia sp.
GGAAGTGAGTCGATTTATGATGCAGTAAAGACTGACATGGGCAATAATGCAACTAAAACATATGCAGTTACGATTAATTCATCAAATGAAATTTCAAAAATAGGTGCAGGTACTTCTGAGGCTGAAAAGAAGTTACTTAATGCGGTAAAAGAGGCTTTGCCTACTTTTGAGTTAAAGTCAGATACAGCAACAAGTAGTGATAATAAAATATATATCACAATTACAAAAGAAGGAAAAGTATCTGTAAAAATTGCTGAATCAGAAACTGCAACAGCTGAAACAAAGAAAAATGATGACCCATTTGAGGTTAAGTAATCAATAATAACTTATTTATTAATAAACCGGGGAAAAAATTTTCTTTTATCCTTTCCTTGGTGCAGAAAGCCAAAAGCTTTTTGCACCAAGGATAAAAGAGTTTATAGGGAAACAACAAACCACATTACACAAGGAACATAAAAATGAATTTAACTGCAGCAGAAGCTATTGTTTACATACTTATATTTATATACGGTATTGTATTGGGAAGTTTTTTAAATGTATTAATATATCGTATACCGAACAAAGAAAATTTTACAACAGAACGCTCCCATTGTATGAAATGCGGTGGAAAAATAAAATGGTATGACCTTATACCGGTGTTAAGCTACATAATTTTGCGGGGCAGATGCAGGTACTGTAAGGAAAAAATATCGGTTCAGTATCCTATAGTAGAAGGATTAAACGGACTGCTTTATGTATTTATATTTCTCGTAAACGGATTAAATATTGACAGCATACTTATATCATTAGTTACATCAGTATTTATTGTGATTTCAGTTATAGACTGGAGAACTTATGAGATACCTTTCGGACTGAATATAGCCATATTTGTACTTGCAGTAATAAGAGTGGCACTAAAGCCTGATGAATGGGTAAGTCATCTTACAGGCTTTGTGGCAGTAAGCGGATTTATGGTTTTATGCCTTATAATAGGAAGATTAATAAAGGGAGTGGATGCTTTCGGCGGCGGAGATATAAAGCTGATGGCGGCGGCAGGTTTATTTGCAGGCTGGAAATGCGTTATACTTGCATTTCTGATAGGCTGTGTACTTGGAGCCATTATCCATACCATAAGAATGAAAGTAACCGATGCAGACAGGGTACTGGCATTTGGACCTTACCTGTGTGCAGGATTATTTATAAGTATTTTATTTGGAAACAATATTATAGACTGGTATTTTGGAATGCTTTAAGATACCGGAATGGAGGAGCAAAAGTATGACAATCAAGAATAAGAAAAAGCTCTTAAGTATAGTCATAAAAAGTGAGCATATTAAGCTTTGCGAGGTATCTAAAAACGGAAAGAACTTAAAAGTTCATTCGGCGGTTATAATAGATACACCTAAGGGAGCTGTGTCAGATGGCATGATTGAGGATATACAGTCCCTTGAGCAGACTATAAGACAGGCAATGGTTTCAGCCGGTATAACTACAAAAAATGTTATTTTTTCCATTGTTTCAGGAAAAATAGCTACAAAGGAAGTCATTATACCGGAGGTAAAGGAAAGCAGAATACCGGATATAATAACTGCAAATGCCTCAGAGTATTTTCCTGTAGAAGTAGATGAATACATTATTAAACATACTGTACTGGAAAAATTTACAGATGAGGAAATGTCAAAGCTGAGACTGCAGCTTATAGCTGCACCAAAAAATCTGGTAGAGCTGTATTATTCACTGGCAAAAAAACTGGAATTTTCGGTGGAGACCATAGATTATTCAGGAAACAGCATTTATCAGCTTTTAAAAGGACAGATAGGAAAAGAATATTGTACGGTCATTAATATAGAAGGTGAAGGAACTGTAGTAAGCATCTTCGACAATAACGTACTGAAGATGCAGAGAACCATACCTTACGGAAAGTCAATTCTCATAGAGGCTGTTATGGAAAAGTATGGAATAAGTTCTGAGGAAGAAGTAAAAAAGAAACTTTATGAGGATAAAATATTAAATATATCACTTGATACTGATGAAGTTACAGACAGCCTTTCTTATCTTGTAAATGGAATAAAGAGAATAACAGATTATTATGTTTCCAGAAGTGGAGGAAAGCCATTTGAAAGGGCATATGTACTTGGAGACGCCATTACCATACCAGGGTTAATCACATTACTTTCAAACGAGATGGGAACAGACCTTACGCCTATAGCACATTTTGAAAATGTAATATGCGATGAATCACTTGTAGGTGTAGAGAGAAGCATAACTGAATACACATCAGCATTAGGAGCTCTTTTAGCACCTATAGATATCGTTTCTGTACAGCAGGAGGATGTGGAAAAGAAAAAGGGCGGAAGCATAAGAACCATGGTTATGATTCTTATACTTGCGGCTGTAGTATCGGCAGTGATAGTTATTATGCCGCTTTTGGATGTATGGTCTTATGAGGACAAAATAGAAAAGACACAGAATAACATTGACAGGCTTATATATGTGGAGGATATAGTAGACGACTACTATGTGGCAAAGGATAAGCTTACAGATGCATTGGCATTTCAGGCAATGTCAGGTAATTATAATGATTACCTTCACATATTTTTACAGGAGCTGGAGAAAAAGATGCCGTCGGACATTGCTTTTAACGGTATGAGCGTATCTTCAGGTTCGGTGAGTGTATCCGGTACGGCTTCAAGCAAAAGTTCACTGGCAAAGCTTATCCAGCAGCTAAATACCATAGAATCTGTTTCAAATGTAAATATTGCCAATGAAACAGAGGTTATGGATAACACAGGAGCCATAACAGTATCATTTTCGCTGACATGTACTTTCGGAGCAGTGACAGAAACAAAGCCGGATGAAGAAGGTGAAACCACTGAAAATAGTGAAAACGGCGAAAATGCTGAAAATGCAGAAGCTGTAGAAAATCAGGAATAGGAGGACAAAAAAATGGCAAGTTCTAAAAAGATAAATATAGAAATATCTGAAAGAGATAAAAAGCTTTTGCTTGTTTTATTGTCCGTACTTATGCTTGGAGCAGCATACCTTTTTGGCTATCAGAAACTTACGGAAAAGGCTGATGAGTATAAGAAGGAATACAATGAAATGAAATCAAAGGAAGCAGACCTTTTGGAAAAGCAGGAAAGAATAGATGAATACGATGCTGCAATAAAGATATATGAAAATACATATAGTGGTATAATTTCACAATATGGAAACGGAATTACACAGACATATCAGATAGACTTTTTAAACAGAGTAGAGAGAGCAACAAATGTATGGATTAAAAGCGTAGGCTTTCAGGCAGCAGTGCCGGTATATACCTTTGGTAACGTTCAAACTTCAAATCCGTCAGGCAGCGGAAACGCTTATGTGACAGATCTGACAGGCTACAGCAACACACTTACCATAGCATACGAAGGTCAATATGCTGACTGGAAAAACTTTATAGAATATCTTAATACTTATTTTAGTAAAAATGTAATTGAAAATATATCAATGTCTTATAGTGATATAACAGGAGAAGTATCAGGTACCATGACGTTAAATGTATATAGTATAGTGGGAAATGATACTAAATACGTTGAGCCGGAATTTGATGTACCGACAGGCTCAGACAATATATTTACATCAGATATTCTGGGAGCGGTAAATATAATTGACAGTACAGGAGATTATATTTTCAGTGATTATGATTATTATATGTCAATAAACTCTGTAACGGCCGGTATAGATGCCTGCACTATGGGCAGGAAAGGCGACATTACAAATGAAAGTGTTGTTACAGGAAATACAAATGAGATACAGAATGTAGTGCTTACTATTGACGGAAGCGGAGGTACATACACAGTAGCTTATAAGATAGGAGACAGTGAATATAAGGAAGAATGTAAACCGGGTAACGGTCTGGAGCTTCTTATAATCAGCTCAGGAAGAACCTCTGAAAGTGATAAGGTAGGCGTAAACCTTACTGTTAAAAACAATTCAGATATACCTGTAAATATTAAGGTTTTTGGTGACGATAAAGATGCAAGAGTAAATTTTAAAGAGACTGTCGGAAACATAGTTATATATTAATTGGCAAATGAAAATTATTACATAAACAAAGATGGTTAAATAAACAGCATTGGAAGGAAAGTGGCACATGAAAAGAATTCATAAAAGACAACTTAATAATAAAGGCTTTTCTCTGGTAGAGGTGCTTGTAGCAGTGGCAATTCTTGCGATTGTGTCACTTCCTATTATGAAGGCATTTTCCACATCAGCTATGGTAAACAGAAATGCCCGAAGACAGGAAAATGCTAATACGGCAGCCTCTGCCATAACAGAACAGTTTAAGTCAATGACGGTAGAAAGACTGGTAGAAAAGTACGGGGATACTACACAGTATGGACAGGGAGCAAAGGTAAAAAATGAGGGAGAAGAAGGAGAAGGAAGATACGAGGCTAAGGCTTATACATATGACAAAGCTACAGGTAAGTATGTGTTTTACGTGACAAACAGGGATAAGTCATATTATGAAGGCGTAAATGAGGAGAAGTTTTATGTGGAGGTAGAGCTTGACCCTTCATTATATGAGAATAAATATAATATTGACGGAACACTAAATACAGACAACGATAATATAGCAAACAACATAAACTCTTACAATATGCCTGAATTTTCCAATATAAATGCAAAGGAAAATTATGTTGTAAGAGATATATTATATAAATGGGATAATGATGCAAAAGGAAGTTTTATCAGTCAGATAGATGCATTAAATAAAGCAAATGGAACAGAAGATGTATTTAATCCTGACAAGGTTATAAAAAGCATTGAACTTATTAACAGCATTTCAATAGATGAGTCTGCTGCCTCGGAACAGGGAGAGGAAGGCTTTATACAGGCAGTTTATCTTAATATAAAATATGAATACACAGGACTTACACCGGTGGAAAAGACTGACATAAATCTGGGAAAAAACAGATTCACCATAAAGCGGACAAAAAATGAAGCAGGAGAGGATATATATCTTGTAGGAAATACAGAAACAGTTTATGATGGTAAGACATATGGAGCAATGAAGGATATTTATATTTTTTATATGCCATATGGAGCAGAAACAAATACTTTGGCAAATGATAAAATAACCATAAAATGTAATTATGAGACAGGAACAGCAGGGGACGGAAAGTCCATAAACTACGAGAATATTGACACATTTATAGTAGAGCAGAATGTTACTAATATATCAGGTGTACCGATACATCTGCAAAAGGAAAATGTGTCATTATATATAAATGGAGATATCAAAACTTCATTTGAAACAGACGGCAGAACGACGGATTTGCCTAAGGAGGGAAATAAAAAAGGACCTGTAAGTATATATGCAAATATATCAGGCTGGAACAGTTATTATGACGGATATAGAAACAATGGCATAACAGTAAACAGCCCTGTGGGAGAGAAAAAATATCTTTATACAATAAATGTAAAGATATGGCTTGATAAGGGAAGCAAGGAGCAGGGTGAGGAACCGCTTGTTGATATGACTTCAACGAAGGAGAATTAGCTTATGAGGGAAAAATTTAAAGTATTAACTGAAAAATGTAAAAAAGGTAAACAGGCAGGAATAGGAAACAGAGGTTCAACTCTTGTTATTGTGCTGACAGTTGTGGCGTTTTTGTCCATACTTGCAGTTGTAGTAACATCTGCTGCATCAACCAACTATCGGATGAAGATTATAAATAAACAGTCACAGAAGTCGTTTTATACATCTGAGGATGCACTGGATGAAATATATGCATCACTTGGAAAGCTTTCAATGGAGACATTTGATGAAGCGTATAATGAGGAACTTTCATCTGTTGTGGAGTCGCTGCCGGTAGGTGGAAGTACGGTGGCTATCACCAAGTCAAACCTTACTAAAAATCAGGATTTAAGAAAAAATTATACATACAGTATTCTTGAGAAGTTGAAACTTGTAGATACTACCAAGGAAAAAGATGAATATCTGGACAATGATTTTCAGACAGTATACTATGATTCGAAATTAAATAAAGAAATGACAGACAGGTTTGTGGCAGAGCTTAATTCTTATCTTGAAGGCGAAGGTAAAACAGACGATGAAAACGCAGGTTTAAGAGTAGTATCCGTAGACAGAATAAACATTACAGCAGAGAACACTTCAATAACCGAAAAAGAAAATGTAATGCCGATGGATTTAAAGCAGTATACACTTTACTTTACAAACTGCAGGGTGGAATATCTTAATGAAAGGTCATATTATTCAAATATAACCTTTGACGGCAAAATGGCAATGCCTGATATTTATATAGATTTTTCTACAGAAAATACAGACGGACTGACTACCTTTGCAGATTATGCACTTGTAGGAAATACAGGTATTACCGTAAACGGAAATCTTTCATTAAACGGAAACGCATATGCAGGAAAGGGAGCAGCAGATAAAGGCGGAGTTATAGTATCAGGCGGAAGTGTCTTAAATGTAGGAAACGGAATAACACTTGTCTCAGGCGGAGACATAACGGTAAATGACGGAACACTTACAACAAACAATTCAAATCTCTGGTGTCAGAGTATTGTCACATTGGGAAATGTAGGTTCTGCAGTTAATATATCAGGAAATAATGGAAGCACATTTGTGAAGGATGATTTACAGGTAGAGGGAGATTTTTCTACAGTAACTTTAGACGGCAGCTATTACGGATACAGCTATCAGGGTAACAATACTGAGGAAGGAAATCACAATAACAGCAGTGCCATTATTGTAAATGGAGAAAAATCATCAGTAAATATGACGGCACTTAAAGCACTTGTTCTGGGAGGAAGGGCATATATAGATTTCGCAGGATTTAGTGCAGATAAGGCATATACGACAGGTGAGTCGGTTTCTCTTACAGCTGCACAGGAAATGTATCTTATACCATCATATATGATGACAAGAGAGAAGGAAGTGGACGGAAAGACAGTTGTTAATCATGTAAGCAATCCTATAGTAGGTGATACTACAGGTGTAAAGGTAAATATAAATAAGGAAAACTTTTTTGGATGGGACTATCTGTATGGAAGCAGTTTAGATGACAGCATCCGGAGTGACAGTGATTTGTATACCACAAAAGAGGTAATTAAAGACGGAAAAACAATTACATATTATTATTTTAAATTTAAGGATGATAAGGCCGTGTCTGATTATGTAAAGGCACTTTTTGATGATACATTCTACGATGAATTAACAAAAAATATAGTAGCAGAGTCAGGGGAAAACCATATAATATCTGAGTATAACAAGTGCAGAGCATATATAAGGAGCATTATTACGGCTAACCTTACAGCACAGTCAAGTGACCTTATAGGTACGAAAGAAGGAGCAACCGTATATACAAACGGACAAATGATTAACGCATCATTTAAGGACGGAGAAGAAAGCCTTGGCTTAAATAATACTGACAATGATTATATAGTTGAAGGAAATGCAGTAAGCACAGACGGATTTTTACTTGAAGCTATGGATTTATCAAACAGGTATGATTTGCTTTCGATGATACTTACAATGCCGGGATTTTCAAATAATGACGGCAGCAGGTATTACCTGTACAGTTTGGGAAATTCAGTTATTATAGATAATGAAAGTGTTAATATTTCAAGCTATGAAAAGAATAATGTATTTGAAAACATTATATCTGTTGAAGAACTGAATAAGCTGGTGGCAGGAGAGGCTCACAATGAGGTTATGGACATAGCAGGCTATGAAACAGGATCGGTATGTTATATTACAAATGGAGGAACGACAGTTATAGGTGAAGCTCCACTTAATTTTGATTATGGTCTGATTATAACTACAGGAGATGTTATTGTTAAGAAGGACTTTACAGGGTCCATATTAGCAAAGGGAAATATATATATTGAGGGAAATGTTACGGTAAAATCTGATGAAAAACTTGTCAGGGAGATTTTAATGAGAGACAATGAAATCTCAGATATATTAAATACAGGAAAAAACCTGACAGACGGAGATTTTTCAGCAGAAGGTATGACATATAAGGATTTTGTTGATTTCATCAACTGGAGAAAAACAGAGGATGTATCAGAGGAAGTTTCAGAAGAGACAACAAAGCAGGATTAGAGAATGTAACAGAGGGAATTAATGAATAAAAAAATAAGTTTTGAACAGGAAAGAAAACTTAATAGTGGTATGACACTTGTAGAACTGCTTGTAGCTATAGCAATTATGGCTGTTATGACTACCGCAACGGTAATTGGCATAGGCATACTTACATCAGGTGATTCAAAGAAAGCCTCCGGCACTCTTAGAAATGCCCTTAATGAGGTAAGGACAAGTACATTGTCCATAGAAGCGTCATGGGAGACAGTCATAAGAAATACAGGTGATGAATATGAGGTGGCTATTTTAAAGGATGACCAGGAGACAGAGGTGTATGAGCTTGGCAGCAGGATAGACATTACATTTTATGACAGCAAGACAGGCGGAGAAAATGCGCTTGAAGATGGAGATGAGCTTACGATTACATTTAATAAGTCTTCCGGAAGTGTACATAAGATAACGTACAGAGAAACAGAATTTGCAACAGAAGGAAGTAATCTTACATTCCTTGTAAACAGTACCACAAAGGGTGAGTATGAAGTAGTATTGTGGTATGCCACAGGAAAGGTGACAGGCAAGGAGTAACATAATGAGTGAAAATAATATATATAAAAATAATAAAGGTATATCTCTGGTGGAAATTATTGTAGCCATAGCGGTGGGAAGTATAGTACTTGCTTCACTTATGCTACTGATAGTACAGGGAGTAAACAGCTACAGAACACAAAGTACAAGGGCAAATCTTCAAACTGACGCAAACATAGCACTTAACCAGATAAGTGATAACATAATGGAGGGTACATGCTTTAAAGCAGACAATAGGATAGGTGCCGGAGGGGAACTGTATACATCTTATTTTCAGATTAAGGATAATATATATTATGTTTTTAATCCGGAGGAAAAGATATTATATCAGTCTCAGGTGCCATATAAGGATGGTTCATCAAGCGTACTTTGTGAAAATGTAGAGAACTTTACAATTCAAATGTTTGATTATAATGTTATATCTGGAGAGGATGGAAAGGTTCAGGGAGTTACAAATCCCATACAGCTGCGGGTATATATCAGGGTAGCAAAGCTTGGTGAAAGCAGGGAAACAGACAGAGCCATCAGCATGAGAAATAAGATGTCACAGATTGAACTGGTGGTTGAGGATGAAGAAGAAACGAATAAGAACATTATCGGTTATGATATAAACAGCTTGAAAAACTATATCACATCGGACAAATAGAAAGGAAGTGTATGTGATGAAAAGTATGGAAAAGAATAGGATAAAAAAAGTAATTGTAACTGCACTGGTGGCAATCTCTGTGCTTGCTGTGATGGTATTTGCATATGCAGATAATAAGCAGGAAATACAAGAAACAGACGATACTTCTAAGGTTCCGGTTATAGAAAACAGCGTGACTATCGGAAAAAAGACATACACAAAGGATAAGCCCCTTAAGGTTGTTGAGATAGTGCCGCTTAAGTTTCAGAGTGAGCTTGGATATCTTATAGGCTCCGATTATTACAATGTAAAGTTTGAAGATATAAAGGAACTTATATTAAGCGGTAATACAAATGGAAAAAGTCTTCTGCAGAACTGGTGGTACAGAATTGGAGCTATATATGGAGGTCAGTACAGTATCCAGTTTTATGTAAAGGGTGTAGATGGTACCTATGGCTGGAGTGACGGCTTTCCAAATGACGGAAGAATAGTATTAGATGAAAAGCTGGATTACAGAATAAAAGATAATAATGGAAACATATACAGATATAAGGACGAAAATGGAAATGTAATTAATTCAACAAATATATTTGCATACAGTGTATTTGGCGATTATAATATGGCAGACAAAATAGTATATGAAGCTAAAACACCCGGAGAACTTTCGGAGGAAGATATAGACTCTGCAGACCTTATATATATAAATACGGCGGCAGGATTTAGGGATAATGCAAACATTAATTTTTATAAACAGGCAAATCAGTATATGCCTGAAAAATGTCCGATGACAGTGAATGGCGTTACATATACAGATGCAAAAAAATTCTTGGAATTAAATGAGGATTTTGACGCAGAAACAGCGTGGTATCTGTACAGAGCTATAGCAGCAGAGGATATAGCTATAGTTTTCGATACAAATCAAATCGCTCAGTATTTTGATAAAGACAGCAATGCGGTTAAGCTTTCGTATATGTTAAATGGTGTAGACAGAGATAAATTTAAGGAGCATTTCTGGCAGAAAGAAGTTGTTGCAGGAAAATCATACAGCGGTTCATTAGGAACATTTGAGATAGCAGACAATACCTTTAAAATTACATATACATATTATAATCAATATAATACGTCACTTCCGGCCGAACCGGGTAAAGAACTTGCATGGAATCAGCAGATGTTTATAAACTCAGACTTTATATATTCTATATGCAAGGGAGAGGGAAATGAAGATAATAAGAATTATTATTATCTGTCACCGGATTATTCAGGAAATGAGAGAAGTACTAACGTATGGAATAATGTATTTTCATATGGAGACTGGAATACATTGCTGCAACAGGTTCCGGCAGGAACAATAACAGCAAATTATAATATGTCAGGCAGCAGCTATAATGATGTATATCATCTGTATGGAATTGACGGAAAAATATCCGTAGGTTCTGCCATACGCTACATTCTTGGTGATTATGTAAAACTGAGTGATAATAAGATATTAGATGTTTTGGAAATAGAGCCGGCAGGTACATATAAATATAATAACCTTACTGATGCACAGGCAAAACAGATATTAAAGTATCTTCAAATCAGTATAAAGGACATGAAAGAGGGAAACATAGCAGGACACGTACAGGTAAATTCCGTTGCCATGAATGAATTTATAGCTATGAAAGAGGATATAAAAAATAATTATGACCTTATTATAATAGGTGATGTGACAAATACTGAATATACAAGCAGATTTTTCTCAAAGTATATTTATTCCGAATATGGAAAAGAGGTAGAGTATACAAATTATTATGAAGCCACGCAAAGCATAATAGAAAATGTAAAAACCGTATATAGTGGAAATGACCTTACAGAAAATGCGTTTAATGAACTTAAGGAATATATGGAAAGCGGCAAGCCTATGGTTTTGGCAGACACTATATATAGCGGAAATATAGAAAAAATTGACAGCAGCTCAAATGTATATAAACTGTCAGAGATAGCACAAAACTGCAAAAATGTTACTGATGAAAGTATGACTCTTGGCGGCAGGGTAACATATATTGAAAGACCATCAGTAAATGTAGAAGGCTATGGTGTAACATACAAAGATGTAAATGTTACGGTAAATCAAAATAAGGAGATTAAAACTAAGGTTGCCAATATAAACCTTATCAGGGAAAATCTTTCAGATTTTGAATTTAAGGTTAATACAGGAGACAGTTTAAGAGAATACAATCTTGAGATATATGTAGATAAAAATGGCGACGGAATTTTCACAGGAACAGGTGAGGATAATGAACTTGTATACGGTGGAAGCTATGGAAGCTATACACATAAGCTTAGTCTTCCGACCGGTCTTAGAGGATATCTGAAATGGAAGGTAGTTCTTACTGATAATAAGACAGGAATGTCGGCAGATGAGGAGGGTGCGTTTGTAGTAAATTACGGAAGTGAAGAAAAGAGAACTGTAAAGGTACTGCATATATGTTCTAATGGAAATAATCTTTCACTTAAAAGTGATAAGTTTTTAAAACTGTTTGGTGCTTCATCTGATATAACAGGTCTTATTATGACAGCTGATGATATTACGGTAATGACAACTGCACAATATCAGGCATCGTATGAGAATTCACCATATGACCCAGCTACAGGTGCAGGAGATAAACTGACAAAGGACGGCGATATAGGTTATGATATTATAGTTATGGGATTTGAGGATGGATACGGATATGAGGATATATCGGATGAAAACGGAGCATTGTCAAATCTTGTGGACTATATAGAAGCAGGAAATTCGGTTCTTATGTCTCATGATGTGTTGTCCAGCAGGGCATATAGTGATAAAGATAACACAAATCTACATACCTGTTTGAAATATGGTGATTTGAGTAATAAGCTTGACTGGTCATACAATATAACATCAGCCCTTCGAAATATAATAGGTATGGACAGATATAATGTAGCTGTTGATGTTAAGGAAGGTAAAAATACAGATGTTTTGTATGGCCAGGGATATTCAAACTCACTATATCTTACAGGCACAAGATATAATTCAAATATGGCATCACAGATAAACAGCGGACAGATAAATATGTATCCGTATGAGATTGGTGAAGATGTATCGGTGGCAAAAACCCATTTACAGTATTTCCAGCTTGACATGAATGCTGATGATGTAGTGGTATGGTATGCATTAAGCAGTGATTTAGACAGTGAAGAAACAAAAAATTATAGATATTACACAATGTCAGGTAATGATGCACTAAACAATTATTACATATATTCAAAGGGAAATGTAACATATACAGGTGCAGGACATTCAGCTCTTAGTGATTCAGACATAGAGTTGCAGCTTTTTGTAAATACCATTATTAAAGCCATAGCATCAGCAAACAGTCTTCCTGACGTAGAATACGAAAATGCCATTAAGGTAAGTGACTCGTCATATGAAATAACAATAAGGGACGGGAAACTTCCTGAAACCATTACATATAAAGTAACAGATAAAGATTTCCTGGGTGACACAAACGGAACTTTTAAGGAAGCATATGTATTCTTTGATACTGACGGTGATGGAAAATACATAGAAGGAACAGACATACTGTTTAGGGCATATGACAGTGATGAAAATACAGAACTTGAAGGACTCAGAAATATGACACCTGAAACGCTAGATTTTGCAAGTGATACAGGTATATTAAGCCAATGGAAAAACTCAGGTGACAATAAGAAAAAATCTGATGCAGAAGCTATAGAAGAAGCATTTGAAAATAATCAGCTAAGGATAATAGTTCAAGTCAGGGATAATAACAACGGCATCGGAAGAGGCACACTAGATATAGTGAACAAGCAGCTGTTTAATTTAAATTAAAATAAATTCAAAAAGCGTCGCAATATGCGGCGCTTTTACTTGACTTTCCCTTAATTATCTGGAAAACATCACCTACATAGTC
>CAMENQ010000023.1 GCA_945928585.1 uncultured Roseburia sp.
ATTAGAACATATCTTTAATATAAAATCCTTATGTCTTATGCGTTTTTTATAAATGCCTTATATCCATTTAATGTTTCATATATATCTGCCTTGCAGGTAACCTCATATGGTGCATGCATATTAAGTACAGGTACTCCGCAGTCTACAACCTCCATACCATATAATGCCAGTATGTATGCTATAGTTCCGCCGCCGCCTACGTCTACTTTTCCAAGCTCAGCTGTCTGGATGGAAATATCATTTTCTTCCATTATTTTTCTGACTAATGCCAGATATTCAGCATTAGCGTCATTAGAGCCGGACTTGCCGCGGGAACCTGTAAACTTATTAAATACCATACCGCTTCCAAGATATGCTGAACTGTTCTTCTCAAAAAATGAGCTGTATGTAGGATCATATGCTGCACTTACATCTGATGATAACATTTTTGAAGCTGCCAGACATCTTCTGAGCTTTATTTCACTGTAATCACCAAGAAGATTAATAATCTCTGCCACAGTGTTCTCAAAAAATCTTGACTGCATTCCTGTAGCTCCGACACTGCCTATTTCCTCCTTATCTACAAGAATACAGCAGGCTGTCTTTTTTACATCAGCAGTTTCAAGCATAGCCATAAGCGATGTATATGCACATACCCTGTCATCCTGACCATATGCCATAATCATACTTTCATCTATTCCTGCATCCCTTGCCTTTCCTGCAGGGACAAGTTCAAACTCTGCTGATATAAAATCAGCCTCATCCATATCGTACTTTTTCTTTAAAAGCTTTAATATATTAGCCTTAACGGCATTCTTTTCCTCACCCTCAAGCGGCTTTGTTCCAACGATAATGTCAAGATTTTCTCCCTCTATCACCTTTGAAGCCTTTTTCTCCAACTGCTCCCCTGCCAGATGTATAAGCAAATCTGATACAAATACTACTGCATCGTTTTTATCCTCGCCTATAACTACATCTGTCACTTCGCCGTTTGTTTTTGCCACTACACCATGTATTGCAAGAGGTGTGGCTACCCACTGGTACTTCTTTATACCGCCATAATAATGCGTATCAAGATAAGCAAGTCCCTCTTTCTCAAGCATAGGGTTCTGCTTTACATCTATTCTCGGTGAGTCAATATGTGCACCAAGGATATTCATACCTTTTTCTATATTTTCCGTTCCTATATTAAATAACGCAACAGCCTTTCCCATATTTACGGCATAAACCTTATCACCTGCTGAAAGTTTCTTTCCCTTTTTTATATATTCCTTTATATCTATGTATCCGGCCTTTTCTGCCATTTCCACAGATATTTTTGTACATTCCCTCTCTGTTTTTCCCTCATTAAGAAAGTCCTTATATGCTTTAGCTAAGGACTCAATTTCTTTTAACTGTTTATTTTTATATTTCTTCCATGCACTTACTCTTTCCATTTTTTAATCCTCCTGTGTTTATTATTTTATATATTATTTGGTTACATAACCGTAATCTCTACTGTTACTTCATCATTTCTGCCAAGGGCATCTGCCACTCTGTATGTAACAGTATAAACTCCCGGCACTTCCATGTTTACATTACCTTCTACTACGATATCATCTGTAATGTCATTTCCGCATGTATCAACAGCGGTAATTCCATCCATAATGTTATAATCATCATATTCATAAACTATTTTGTTTGATGCTCCTGATATAACAGGAACCTTATCCTTCCATGGATTTTCCGGGTCCGGATCTGTTGGGTCCCATAATGTACCCTCCGGAACCTTTATTGTCTCCGGCTTTCCTAATGGTCCTTCATCCTCTCCATCATATATTGTAACTACTGTTCCTTCATCGCAATTATCATATATCCACTTTGCATCTTCTGTAGTAAGCCTTACACAGCCATGAGATACACTTTCTCCAAGCTGATTATAATCTTCGGCACTTAAAGTATCCTTCCTCAATGCTGTATATGTAGATGAATGGAATAATATAGCCCCTGTTATTCTTGTACAGTACTGTCCGTAAGAATTAAACTGCAATGTGGCAAACTTAAACTTATCACTTAAGTTATATGTTCCCAGTGGAGTTTTTTCACCCCCTGTAGAACATCTCATAGCTTTAACAGGCACATTATATTCTCCATTTTCATCATATGTATATATTGTAACTGTATTTAACGCCCTGTTTAGGCTTATGTAGTACAACGGCTGATCTAACAAAACCTTTGGCATTATGTCTTCTATATTATTATATTCATCTTCACTGCTGTTTATGACATTTTCTTTGTCTGTTTTTCCCACACTGTCATTTTTCCCGGATAAATTCATCGAAATATCCTTTATATCGACGGTATTCTCCTCTTCATGCAGGTAAGTATCCTCTTCCGAAGTAAATGCAAAAACTCCTGTATCCTCATCTCCTAATACACTATGAAGATAGTTTTCATTAAACATATATATCAAAATCAGGCTGACTGCAACGAAAGTACATTCAACCTTTAATATAGTAATTCTGTTTCTTTTGCAAAATAAGTAAACCGGCGTGAGAAGCCTTTTAAGAAACTTTTTACTCTTACTGCATACAAACCTTAAGGGTGCAAAAATATAACCCATTATCTTAAGTATAAAATCCTTAAAATAACAGCTTAAAATAATAATGGCAAAAAGCACAACTATGGTGTTTGTTTTCAACTTGTGCTTTTTTGCAAACTGTGCAGTTTTTAAAAGTGCAGTTTTTCTATTCATCTATGCCATCCAATCGGTTATTGTTTTTTATTTTATATTCCTTTAGAATATAGCATATTTTGTCGAATACTGCAACAGAAAAATAAAACAGCCCCTAATCCTATGTAATAGTTCAGCCTTGTCGATACCTGTAACTTGGAGACCGGCTTCTATGGTGACGGATACTGCTTAGCGGTTGTATATTATGTTCTTAAGCTTCGTAGGCAGTAAGAAATTTTATTAATATGATGTTGCTTTAGGAATTTCCTATTAAATAAAAAAGAAGGTACAACAAATGAGCATATTTCAAATAGTTCATTTGCTGTACCTTTTTTAATTCTGTCTGTTCCTATGCATTTAACCTACAGTCGCAATATCAATAAGCGTAAGCTCATCCTTAGCCGTGCTTTCAAGACTTGTAAGAAGTGCATTTACTGTATCCAGCGATGTAAAGCAGTTTACACCTGTCTCGATAGCATATCTTCTTATAAGGAAACCGTCTCTTGTCTTATCACGTCCCTGAGTAGGTGTATCTACAACCACATCTATCTTATGCTCAAGAATAAGGTCAATAACTGTCGGAGCCTCCTGATTAAGCTTATTTACTCTTATGGCATGTACTCCATTTTCCTGAAGCACCTTAGCTGTACTTCTTGTAGCATATACCTCATAGCCTAATGCCTCAAATCTTCTTCCTATGGAAATGGCATCCTTCTTATCGGCATCATTTACTGTTATTATCATCTTCTTATGTCTTGGAAGATTTACGCCTGCTCCGATAAATGCCTTGTAAAGTGCTTCCTCAAAGGTCTTAGCTATACCAAGGCACTCACCTGTTGATTTCATTTCAGGTCCAAGGCTTATCTCTGCTCCTCTAAGCTTTTCAAATGAGAATACAGGCATCTTAATGGCAATGTAGTCTGCCTTCGGCTGTAATCCCGGCTTGTAGCCCATATCTGTAATCTTTTCCCCTATAATGGCTCTTGTAGCAAGCTTTACAATCGGTATGCCTGTAACCTTGCTGATATAAGGAACCGTACGGCTTGAACGAGGATTTACCTCGATAACATATACTTCTTCATTACATACGATAAACTGAATGTTTATCATACCCTTTACATGGAGAGCCATAGCAAGTCTTCTGGTGTATTCCTCAATGGTATCTATAGTCTTCTGTGTAAGAGACTGTGCAGGATATACGGAAATACTGTCTCCTGAGTGAACTCCTGCTCTTTCTATATGCTCCATTATACCCGGTATAAGTATATTTTCACCGTCGCATATAGCATCTACCTCTATTTCTTTTCCTACAAGATACTTATCTACAAGAATAGGATGATCCTGTGCTATACGATTTATAATCTCCATAAATTCTGCAATTTCTTCATCTGATGTAGCTATCTGCATACCCTGTCCGCCAAGAACATATGATGGTCTTACAAGTACAGGATAGCCAAGTTCATGGGCTGCCTTCTGTGCCTGTTCTGTAGTAAATACAGTGTGTCCTGCCGGTCTTGGTATCTGACACTGCTCAAGTATGGCATCGAACAGCTCTCTGTCCTCTGCTGCATCTACATCCTCTGCCTTTGTTCCAAGGATAGGAACTCCCATCTTCATAAGAGCCTCAGTAAGCTTAATTGCAGTCTGTCCACCAAACTGAACTACTGCTCCGTCCGGTTTTTCTATATCTACGATATTTTCAACATCTTCCGGTGTAAGCGGCTCAAAATACAGCTTGTCAGCTATATCAAAATCAGTACTTACTGTCTCTGGATTGTTATTTATAATAATAGTTTCATAGCCTGCATTTTTAAATGCCCATGTGCTGTGTACTGAACAATAATCAAACTCAATACCCTGTCCGATACGGATAGGTCCTGAACCAAGAACAAGTACCTTCTTTTCAGGATGTGTTTCTATAACCTCATTATCTACTCCGTATGTAGAATAGTAGTAAGGTGTAGTAGCCTCAAACTCTGCGGCACAGGTATCTACCATCTTAAAGCCTGCAGTAATATTATACTGCTTTCTTAATGCTTTAATCTCATCTGCCGTCTTACCTGTAAGCTTTGCAATAAAGGTATCAGGAAACTCTATTCTCTTTGCTTCCTTTAATAATTCCTCTGTAAGCTCCTCTGTTTCAAGTGCATGCTCCATTTCCGTAATAATGGCAAGCTTATCAATAAACCAGTTATCTATCTTTGTAATATCATGTATCTTTTCATATGAGAACCCACGTCTTAATGCTTCAGCAATAACCCATATTCTTCTGTCATCAACCTTGCCAAGCTGCTCATCAAGTTGTTCATCATCAAGACCTGTAAAATCATAGTCACGAAGAGACTCAACGTGCTGCTCCAGTGAACGGATAGCCTTCATAAGACCACCCTCAAAATTTGTACAGATACTCATAACCTCACCTGTAGCCTTCATCTGTGTGGTAAGAGTTCTCTTAGCTGTAATAAATTTATCAAACGGAAGTCTTGGTATCTTAACAACACAGTAGTCAAGCATAGGCTCAAAGCTGGCATATGTTTTTCCTGTAATGGCATTCTTTATTTCATCAAGTGTGTAGCCTATGGCAATCTTAGCAGCTACCTTTGCTATAGGATATCCTGTAGCCTTTGATGCAAGTGCTGAGGAACGGCTTACACGTGGATTTACCTCTATTACACAGTACTCAAATGACTCAGGATTAAGGGCATACTGAACATTACAGCCGCCTGTTATGTTTAATTCACTGATTATGTTAAGAGCTGATGTTCTTAACATCTGGTATTCCTTATCTCCTAATGTCTGTGAAGGTGCAACTACTATAGAGTCACCTGTGTGTACACCGACCGGGTCAATATTTTCCATGTTACATACGGTAATGCAGTTTCCTGCACTATCACGCATAACCTCGTACTCGATTTCCTTCCAGCCTGCAATACATCTTTCTACTAAAACCTGACCTACACGGCTGAGTCTCAGTCCGTTTTCAAGAATATCCGTAAGCTCCTGAAGATTATGGGCTATACCGCCGCCGCTTCCACCAAGTGTATATGCAGGACGGAGAACTACAGGATATCCTATTTTATTTGTGAAAGCTATACCATCTTCTACATTTTCTACTACAAGTGAAGGTGCAACAGGCTCTCCTATTTTTTCCATTGTATTCTTAAACTCAAGTCTGTCCTCTGCCTTCTTTATGGTCTCTGCAGTAGTACCTATAAGTCTTACTCCCTGTTTTTCAAGAAAGCCTGACTCTGCAAGCTCCATTCCAAGGTTTAATCCTGCCTGTCCTCCAAGAGTAGGAAGAACGCTGTCCGGCTTTTCCTTGATTATAAGCTGCTCTAAAACCTTAGCTGTAAGAGGCTCAATATATACCTTATCTGCTATATCCTTATCTGTCATAATAGTAGCAGGGTTTGAGTTTACAAGAACTACCTCTATGCCCTCCTCCTTAAGAGAACGGCACGCCTGTGTACCTGCATAGTCAAACTCGGCTGCCTGTCCTATAACTATAGGTCCTGAACCAATTACTAATACTTTTTTAATACTGTTATCTCTAGGCATCCTTATTTCCTCCTGCTTTCCATCATTGTTATAAACTCATCAAATAAAAGACCTGAATCCTTTGGACCCGGACAAGCCTCCGGATGGAACTGTACAGTAAATACATTTCCATTTTTATATCTTAAGCCTTCAACAGTCTTATCATTTACATTTATAAACGCTACCTCTGCTATATCAGGATTTATTGTGTTTTCATCAACCACATAGCCATGGTTTTGTGATGATATATACACCTTTCCGCTTTTTAAATCCTTTACAGGGTGATTTCCGCCTCTGTGTCCGTACTTCATTTTATGTGTGTCTGCACCTGTGGCAAGAGCTGTAAGCTGATGTCCGAGACAGATTGCAAACATAGGAACATTTGAATCATAAAGCTTTTTAATTTCTTCTATAATACCTGTACATTCCTTAGGATCTCCAGGTCCGTTTGATAACATTATGCCGTCAGGATTTGTTGCAAGTATGGTTTCTGCCTTTGTATCGGCAGGATATATAGTAACATCACAGCCTCTCTCATTAAGTGACCTTGCAATATTATTTTTTGCGCCTAAATCCATAAGTGCAACCTTAAAGCCGTCACCTGCAAGATGTCCTGTTTCCTTGCAGGTAGTAGCCATAACCACTCCTGTTACACTGTACTCCTTAAGCTTAGGAATAATCTCATCTATATTGTAGTTTTCGTTTGTTGTAATCATACCGTTCATAGTACCCTTCTCACGGAGAAGCTTGGTAAGACTTCTTGTGTCTATGCCTGCAATACCCGGTATATCATATTTTGTAAGGAACTCCTGTATAGTACCCTGGCTTCTGAAATTGCTTGGAATACGTGACAGCTCTCTTACTATATAGCCGTCAGGCCAAGGTCTTTTTGACTCCATATCCTCATAACAGATTCCATAATTTCCTATAAGCGGATATGTCATGCACACAGCCTGTCCTGCATATGAAGGATCTGTAAGAACCTCCAAATATCCTGTCATAGAAGTATTGAAAACTATCTCGCTAATAACTTCCCTTGTAGAACCAATGGATGTACCCTCGAATACGTGTCCATCCTCCAAAATTAGAAAAGCTTTCATATGTTCCTCCTTCTTTATGCTCAAATTGTCAATATTATACATTATATTGAATATATTATCAACCTATTTTTATGACAAAAAATGATGTATTTCTTATATGTTTTTTTGAAATTGTATACTCAAATCCGACAATTTCTATCTGTAATAAAAAACGTGATTTCCTATAACAGTACCCTGTATAATGTTATTCACTGTTCTAAAATACAGCCAGTCTCCTGTCCTGACACCGTCATACAAAACTTCCTTTGCTGCTTTTATACATGTTTCATTTGCACCCTTTGCATATGCTATGGCGTAAAGCCCGCTTGCTACAGGCGAAAACTGATTTGGTGACATTATAACCTCCTCTATGGTATTAGGAAATCTTGGATCTGCCACTCTGTTCATAACTACAGTCCCAACTGCCAGAATACCCTCATATGGCTCTCCTCTTGCTTCGCAATACAAAATGGCTGCAAGTCTCATAAGGTCTTCATCATCAGGATTATAAGTAAATGTTTCCGTGGTAGCATCTGTAAGTCCTGCTGCTTCTCTTGATGCCTGTTCTATGGATTGTCTGATTGATTCTGCTATTCTTCGGCTTTCTTCCTCCTTAAGTTCCTCTATGGTATCCTTGCCTGCCTGTATTTCCAAAGCAAGCTGTTCTGCCTTTGATTCAGCCTCATCTATTTCATTTTCCTTGTTTCTGATATTCTCTGCAGCATCCGACATCATAGATGACATCTCTGCCTGCCTTTCCTTCTGATCTGAAAGCAAAGTGTTTAAATCTTCCATTTCCTTTGTCAGCTCAATTCTTGAAGCCTCAATATATGTAAGAAGCTGCTCATATTCCTCTAACTTGCTTCTGTCATATTCCAAAAGTTCTGCAGTATATTCTACGCGGTTTAATATCTCACTTAAGGAAGCATCTGAAAACAGTACCTCTATATAGCTTGTATCTCCTGACTCGTACATATATTTTATACGAAGCTTCATAGCTTCATACTGCTCTGTTTTTTCTGTTTTTGCTTTTTCGAGTTCAGCATTTATGTCTTCTATCTGCTTCTGCTTTTCTTCTATCTCCAGCTGTAAATCCTCCATATATAAAGATATGGCACTATAGCTGTCCTTCAAATCACCCAGATATTCATCCAGATTATTTTTTGAATCATTTAATCCTCCAAGAAGACTCTGTATCTCATTAAGCTTTTCCTCTTTTTCGTTGACCTTACTTTCTTCCATATCTATACTGTCCTGATAGCTGTTATCAGCTCTGACACTAGCCGCCACAAATGTAGCAATAAAACAGGTAAATAAAACTGCCATTATTCTCTGTTTCATACCTTTCTCCCTTCTAAATGCCGTTGTTTGGCTATACTTTTTTATTGTACCACATATTATAAAAAATTTATAATTTTTTTTAAATTTTCCTATTTATTTTTATGGTAAAAAGATATATACTAAATATATCAATTAAGGAAAGGGGCAACGATATGTTTAAAAAGTTAGGTAAAGCACTAGGATTTGTAGCAGTGGCAGCCGCTGCAGTAGCAGGAGGTATAGCAATCTTTAAAAAGTTTAACAAGTCTGATAACGATATTGATGATTTTGAAGATTTTGATGACGATGATTTTGACGATGATTTTTCTGATATGGATATAGAAAACAGAGGATATACATCTATTTCTCCTGACGAAAAAACAGAGGCTGACACAAAGGATTCAAATGAAGAATAATAAAAAAGGGGCTGTCGCTTTAACGAATAAAAATTCGTGAAGCGGCAACCCCTTTTAAATTTCATTCACGATATAGCTGTTTAAGCCATACTCCATTTATTTTTCTTACAGTTTTCCCTGTATATCTTTTCTAAGATTTCTTGCTCTGTCCTTTAATTTAGAAGAAGCTGCCTTAGATACTATAATATCTGATAAAAGTTTCATGGCTTTAGTGTAATCATCGCACTGTATTGCTAAATCTGCTACAAGGTACGCACATGTCCACTCATCCATTCCTGCTATCGGATAAGGCTCCTTATACATTGCACTGCTAAGTCCTTCATATGCTTTCATTATGTACTGTTTTTCTGTTGATTTAAGTTCCTTTATAATATTATTCCTGTCCTTTTCATTTTCAGGAAGAGACTCTGCTTTTCCACGAAACAGCCATGCAAGTTTCAGACATATATACGCTCTCTCACTTACCTTGCCTTTTTTTGTAACTGCGTTTACAAGTGCGAGCTGATGTCTTGTTATAGCTTCATCATAGCTGTAAACCTCGCACTTTGTATCCACCCCCTTAAAATTAGGAGTAATCTTTTCTCTGATAAGTCTTATCTGCGGTCCGCTTATATAATTAAAATACCTTCCAAGTGCTGCGTATCCACACTTTGAGCAGACTATACTGTCATACTTAAGTGAGTCTACTCCCTGATATCTTGGTCTAAGGTCATCATCAACACCTAAAAGCTTTGCCTTTCCTGTTTTCATAGCCTTTACTTTAAATTCACTGTCGCAGACAGGACATCTGTATGATTTGTCAAACGTATAATCCGTCTCCTGAATAGCCTTTTCTGCTGCCGTTACTGCAGTACCATCTGCCTTAACTTCCTTAGGTTCCTCTTTATCATAAATTTCCATATCCGACAACATGCCAAGACCAAGCTTGCCAAGGTCTCCAAATAAATTCTCTGCCAATTTTATCCCTCCATTTTCAGTGCAGCATTTTTGCTGTATAACTTACAAATTTATATTCTGATCAATTTCAATGCCCGCTATAACCGCTTACTTAGGCAGTTTAAACGAACTCTTAAGAGATACTATACGGTTAAATACCAGATTCTCATCTGTTGAATCCTTTGAATCTACACAAAAATATCCGTTTCTTACAAACTGGAAGCTGTCAAGCGGCTTTGCTCCCTTTACGGAAGGCTCAATATAGCACTCGTTGAGAACCGTAAGTGAGTTTGGATTCAGGTTAAGTGTTCCGTCATCATTAAGCTTTCCCTTTTCTTCATCAACGATATTTTCATATAATCTTACTTCTGCCTTCACTGCCTGCTCTCTGCTTACCCAGTGGATAGTCCCCTTTACCTTTCTTTCCGTAAATCCGCTTCCGCTTCTTGTAGCCGGATCATAGGTACAATGAATTTCAGTCACCCTGCCTGTCTCATCCTTTTCATAGCTTACACATTTAACAAAATATGCATGCATAAGACGCACTTCATTTCCCGGGAACAATCTGAAATACTTCTTTGGAGGCTCCTCCATAAAATCCTCCCTGTCTATATAAAGATACTTGCTAAAAGGAACCTTTCTCATACCAAGTTCTTCATTTTCCTGATTATTTGGCACATCAAAATATTCTACCTGTCCTTCCGGATAATTATCTATAACTACCTTTACCGGATCAATGACTGCCATAATACGATTTCTCTTAAGCTTTAAATCTTCTCTTATACAATACTCAAGCATAGCATAATCAACAGAGCTGTTAGCCTTTGAAATTCCACACAGCTCAACAAACATCTTTATGGATTCCGGTGTAAATCCTCTTCTTCTAAGTGCAGATATAGATACAAGTCTCGGATCATCCCAGCCGTCTACTATGCCATCCTCTACAAGTTTTTTAATATATCTCTTTCCTGTAACTACATTTGTAAGATACAGTTTTGCAAATTCTATCTGCTTTGGAGGCATCGGATACTCAAGTTCTCTTACAACCCAGTCATAAAGAGGTCTGTGATCCTCAAATTCCAAAGTACAAATAGAATGTGTAACCCCTTCTATAGCGTCCTCTATAGGATGCGCAAAATCATACATTGGATATACGCACCATTTATCTCCTGTATTGTGATGTGTCATATGTGCAACCCTATATATAACAGGATCCCTCATATTTATATTTGGTGAAGCCATATCTATTTTTGCTCTTAATACCTTTTCTCCATCCTTATATTTACCTGCTTTCATCTCCTCAAAAAGCTGTAAATTTTCTTCTATGGAACGGTCCCTGTAAGGACTGTTTTTTCCGGGCTCAGTAAGGCTTCCTCTGTACTCTCTTATTTCATCGGCAGACAAATCACATACAAATGCCTTTCCTTTTTTTATAAGCTTAACAGCTGCTTCATACATCTGGTCAAAATAATTTGATGCAAAATATACTTCATCACCCCAGTCCGCTCCAAGCCACTTTATATCCTCCAATATGGCATCTACAAACTCTGTCTTTTCCTTTGTAGGGTTTGTATCATCAAAACGCATATTAAATTTTCCGCCATATTCCTTAGCAAGACCATAGTTTAAAAGAATAGACTTTGCATGTCCAATATGCAGATATCCGTTTGGTTCCGGCGGAAATCTGGTCATAACATGGTCATAAACTCCATCCTGCAGGTCTTTTTCTATAATCTGTTCAATGAAGTTTTTGGATACTGTCTCCTTTTCTTCATTATTTTCCACTGTTTTCATATTTTCTTCTATTGACATATGATTTTGTGCTCCTTGTATTGCCAGTATAGTCTATATTTAATAATAATATACCAAATTGACCTTGTTTGTAAAGAGTTTTCTCAATATTTGTGGATAATTGTGTAACAGTCAGCCCCTGCCGCAGGTCTTTATGGCGGAAAAAGTTGTGATGGGATTAGGACAGGTGCAGGGGCTGACTGTTAATATAATTCCGCAATTCTTGTTATTCCAACATATATCTGCGATATTTTATACCATGTTCTAAAATCTACCACTCCTGTCTGCGGCAGCCCGAATATGTTTTGAAATTCCGTTACGGCTGCCCTTGTTCTCTGTCCGAAAATTCCGTCAGCTGTAATTCTTGGAATGGCAGTATACACTTCTGCTATGGTATCAAGCTGTTCCTGAAGCTGTCTTACCTTATCCCCTGTAGCTCCAACCGTAAGATTATATCCCGGCCATGATGCAGGAATACCTGAAATCTGCTCCCCAGTACTTATATACATATCACTTCCATAATAGTTTCTTATAATCTCTATAGGTGAATATCCCTGATCTCCTAAGGATTTACTTCCCCACTGGCTCATCCAGTTTGGACAGGTGACTCTCTTGCCGTCACAATACTGTGTAAGTATAGGCTGCCTTACATTTGGGCGGGCAAGATACTGGTCAAATATTTCATCTACAATAAGTGATATACTGTCAAATATATTTCTTCCATATATCCATTTGTGGTCATATGCAGTAGAAGACGTTATTGTAAAATCATATCCCTTGTTTCTGTAAAATTCTGTATACACCCTGTTCATTGTAAAAGACATTATGGCAAGTACATTTGCCGTAATGGTGCTTTCAGGCCATGTAGCATATATTTCGCTGCTTGCCACATTTTTTATGTAATCTGTATAGCTTACATAATAATCCCTGGCAGTAGAATCACTTGGTGCTCCATCGTGAACTATTACCGTCTCAGGAACTACAACCCGGCTTAAAACTATCTCTCCCAGTTCGCTTACCGGCTGAACCTCAGGCTCAGGTATCTTAGGAGGATAATCTCCGTACAGAGTATGATCAGGTATAACAACATCCTGCCCCATTCCTCCCGGTGTAACAGGCTTAAGTGTAATGTTCTGCATTGATTCTGTTCCTGAAAAAATTTCAATTCCTGACACATCAACCGGCTCATAACCCTCTGCCGTCACCACTGCTGTATATTCCGAGTATGGCTGAATTATGTTATTTTCATCAAGTGATAATTCCACCGGAGGTGCTGCAAGGTCAATATTCTCCGTAAGTCCTGAACTGTTTGTATTTAATGTTTCCAATGTCTGCGTCGGGTTTCCTGTATAAGATATATTTATTGATGCATTTGTAATAGGAATATTTAAAGTATTTACCA
>CAMENQ010000024.1 GCA_945928585.1 uncultured Roseburia sp.
TGCTATAATAATCGGCTTATATCCATTGTGCAAAATCCACTGATACATATTTACATCATTTGCAGAAGGCTCATGCCTTATATCTATAAGCAGAAATACAGCCTTAAGTACCTTTGATTTATGAAGATAATTTTCAATCATTCTTCCCCATTTTTCCTGTGTTTCCTTTGATACCTTTGCAAATCCGTATCCCGGTAGGTCAACACAATACATAAAATTATTTATATTGTAAAAATTTATTGTTTGTGTTTTTCCCGGCTGTGCAGATGTTCTGGCAAATGACTTTCTGTTTAAAAGTGCATTTATAAGAGATGATTTTCCTACATTTGACTTTCCTGCAAAGGCTATTTCAGGCAATGTGTTGTCCGGAAGCTTACTTGTTATTCCACATACTGTTTCCAGTTCAAGACTTCTTATTTTCATCTGCGAAAGCCTCCTTTACTACCTGCTCCATATTTTCTACAAACTTAATGTTTAGTCCATCAGTTATTTCTGATGAAATTTCCTCCACATCCGGCTCATTTTTCTTTGGCACGAGTACTGTCTTTATTCCTGCAAGCTTTGCTGCCAGCAATTTTTCCTTAAGTCCGCCTATAGGAAGTACTCTTCCCCTAAGGGTAATCTCACCTGTCATGGCAACACTTGCCTTTACCTTTTTTCCTATAATGGCAGAGAGTACGGCTGTTGCCATGGTTATGCCTGCTGATGGTCCGTCCTTTGGAACTGCTCCCTCAGGAATGTGTATTTGTATGTCATTTTCAGCAAAAAACTTATCATCAATATGATACTTGTCTGCAACAGAGCGAATATATGAAATACCTGCACTGGCAGATTCCTTCATTACATCGCCCATCTGGCCTGTCAGAATAAGTTCGCCCTTTCCCTTATAGGTATTTACTTCTATTTCAAGTGTGTCACCGCCTACACTTGTCCATGCAAGTCCTCTGACTATGCCTATGTCATCCTTTTCATTTGCTTTATCAGGAAGATATTTCTTTTTTCCAAGGTAATCCGAAAGATTTTTATCTGTTATTTTTATTGTATCTGCTTTACCATACAATATATCCTTCGTAGCCTTTCTGCACAGCTTACCTATGGTTCTTTCCAGATTTCTTACACCTGCTTCTCTTGTATAGTTTCCTATAATAGTCTGAATAGCTTTCTGTGATATTGAAAACTGTGACTTTTTAAGACAGTGTGCTTTCCTCTGCTTTTCCACAAGGTGATTTTTTGCTATATGCTCCTTTTCTGTTGATGTATATCCTGATATTTCTATAAGCTCCATTCTATCAAGGAGTGGTCTTGGTATAGTCTGTACATCATTTGCTGTTGCAATGAAAAGTACATTGGAAAGGTCTATAGGTACTTCCATATAATTGTCCCTGAAATGACTGTTCTGTTCACTGTCAAGAACCTCCAAAAGTGCACTGGAAGGATCTCCCTTATAGTCGCTTCCAAGCTTATCTATTTCATCTAACAGTATAAGAGGATTATTTACTCCTGCCTGCTTCAATGCTATGGCAAAGCGCCCCGGCATAGCACCCACATATGTTTTTCTGTGTCCTCGTATCTCTGCCTCATCTCTTACACCGCCCAGACAAATTCCTACATATTTTTTTTCAAGAGCTTCCGCTACTGATCTGGCTATAGATGTTTTACCTGTACCGGGAGGTCCCACAAGGCATAAGATTGGGCTTACATTCTTCCCATTCCAATCCTTACCGCCATTCTCTTTTATAGAATAAGCTCTTACTGCAAGAAACTCCAAAACTCTTTCTTTTACCTTTTCCAAGCCATAATGGTCTCTGTCAAGTATTCTTTCTGCATTTTTAATATCCAGATTATCCTTAGACATATTGTTCCAAGGCATTTCCAATAATGTCTCTATGTAACCTCTTAAAACATTACTTTCCGATGAACCTGCAGACAGATTTTTATATCTCTTTATTTCCTTTTCAAGCCGTTCTTTTATGGCTTCATCAGCATTAAGTGCCTGTGTCTGCTCCAAATAAGCATCTGCCTCGGATACAGTGTCATCCTCGCCAAGTTCCTGCCTGATAACCTTCATCTGCTCTCTTAAAATATAATCCTTCTGATTTTTTTCAACCTTCTCTTTTACCTTTTCCTGAAGCTCTTTTTTTATCCTGCTGATTTCTGCTTCATTCTGCAAAAAGCCTACTAAAAGCTCATACTCCTCCTCCACTGTAGATGCTTCCAGAAATCTCTGCTTACTTTCATAATATAATGGAAGACACGAAATTGTCTGAATCATAAGCTTATGTATTTTTCTAAGCTGCAATATAATTCTTATGGCTTCCTTATTCAGCCTGCCATTTTCGATGGCATACTGGCCAAGTAAATCTTTAATAATTCTGCACATTGCCTCTTCTGTTTCAGGAGTAATATCCCCGTCACTTACATCTGCAAGCAGAACATTTGCTTTCATATATGCTCCTTCTACGGAAATACTTTTTAATACGGCTCTTCTTCCATTTTCCACAAGAGCCCTGAGCATACCTCCCGGCAGTCTTACTATCTGTTTTATTTCTGCAACTACACCTACTCTATATAAATCTGTCTCTGACAGTTCTTTTTGTTCCATACTCTTCTGTGTCACTATAAACAGCTTCTGATTTCCTTTCATTGCTACCTCAAGTGCTTCCACTGAGTTTTTTCTTGACACATCAAAATGAACTGCCGTATCCGGCAGCACATTTATTCCTCTAAGTGCCACTACAGGCACATCGCACAAGATTTCTCCCATTGTTTTTCCTGCCTTCCTGTCTATACATGAATCTTCACTTATGCAAAATAATAGACTGCCGCATTAAGAAAAGTTTATACAGCACCGGAGCACTTACAGTCTCCGATGCTTTAAAATTATCATATGACCATAAGTTGCCCGGTACTGTATATTCTTTTCTTAGTGCGACAGTCTCATATATTTATGCATCTTTCAATGCTTTTGTCTTATATATTACCTGTGGATTTTTGCCTTCCTCCACTACTTCCCTGTCGATAATACACTTTTCTATATTTTCATCGGAAGGAATTTCATACATAATATCCGTCATGCAGCCTTCCATAATGGCTCTTAATCCTCTGGCTCCCGTTTTCCTTTCTACTGCCTTTTCTGCTATGGCATCATAGGCTTCTTCCGTAAATTCCAGCTCTACATCATCTAACTCAAACAATTTTTTATACTGCTTTGCTATGGCATTTTTAGGCTCCTTGAGTATTCTTACCAAGTCTTCCTTTTTAAGTAAATCCAATGTAACTACTGCCGGAACTCGTCCGATAAATTCAGGAATAAGTCCAAATTTCATAAGATCCTGAGGCATAACCTGATGTAACAGAGCATCTGTATCTGCCTCTATATTATTGCCTATATTGACATTAAAGCCTATAGCTTTTTTGTCCATACGTGATTCTATAATCTTGTCAATACCGTCAAAGGCTCCACCGCATATAAACAGGATATTTGTAGTATCTATAGGAATCAGTTCCTGATGGGGATGCTTTCTTCCTCCCTGTGGCGGAACTGATGCTACCGTACCCTCCAATATCTTAAGGAGTGCCTGTTGCACGCCTTCACCTGATACATCTCTGGTAATAGATACATTTTCTGATTTTTTTGTAATCTTATCTATCTCATCAATATATATAATACCATACTGTGCCTTATCCACATCATAATCTGCTGCCTGTATAAGCTTTAAAAGTATGTTTTCTACATCTTCACCTACATAGCCTGCTTCTGTAAGTGCTGTGGCATCAGCTATGGCAAAAGGTACATTTAAAAGCTTTGCAAGAGTCTGGGCTATATATGTTTTTCCTGAGCCTGTCGGACCAAGCATAAGTATATTACTTTTTTGTATCTCGACATCCATATCCCTACTTGACATAACTCTCTTATAGTGATTATATACCGCTACAGATAAAAGCTTTTTTGCCTCATCCTGTCCTATGACATACTCGTCAAGAAACTCCTTGATTTCCTTAGGCTTAAGCAGGTTTATGTCTGCTAAAGGTCCTTCCTCATGGTCATATTCCTCTTCAAGTTCCTCCTCAAGAATGTCTGCACATATGTCTATACATTCATCACAAATATATACACCATTAGGTCCTGCAATCAGCTTTCTTCTGACCTGATTTCCCGGCTTTCCGCAAAAGGAACAGCGAAGCTGCTTAGTATCTATATCTTTGTCTTTTCCTGCCATAAATGCCCTTTCACCTCATTTCCCTTAAAATAAATATAATCTATTAGCTTTCTCTTTTTTCAATAACCATATCTACAAGGCCGTATTCCTTAGCTTCCTCCGCCGTCATATAGTTATCTCTCTCTGTATCTTCCTGTATAACTTCAAGAGGCTTGCCTGTATTTTTTGCTAAGATTTCATTCAGCTTCTGCTTAGTCTTTAATATCTGCTCACATGCTATCTGTATTTCTGTAGCCTGACCTTTAGCTCCGCCAAGTGGCTGATGAATCATAACCTCTGCATTTGGAAGAGCCATTCTCTTACCCTTTGCACCGCTTGATAAAAGGAATGCTCCCATACTTGCTGCCATACCAATACATATGGTAGATACATCACATTTAATATAGTTCATAGTATCGTAAATAGCCATACCTGCTGTGACAGAGCCGCCCGGACTGTTTATATAAAGATGAATGTCCTTATTTGGGTCCTCTGATTCAAGGAATAATAGCTGTGCTACTATTATGCTGGCTGAAGTATCATTTACTTCCTCACCTAAAAATATAATTCTGTCCTTTAAAAGTCTTGAATAGATGTCATATGACCTTTCGCCTCTGCTTGTCTGTTCAATGACATATGGTACTAAACTCATACTATACCTCTTTTCTTTTATGCATTAACATTTGCAATAATAAAATCTACAGCCTTCTGTACTCCGATGTCCTGCTTCATGGCATCCTTCTCTGAATCAGATACCAGTTCCTTAAGCTTATCTGTTTCCATCTGGTACATAGCTGCCATTCTTTCTATTTCTGAATTAATGTCATCCTCTGTAATCTCAAAATTCTCTGCCTTTGCTACTGCCTCAAGTACAAGTCTTGACTGAATTCTCTTTAATGCCTGTGGTCTCATCTGCTCAAGCATCTTCTCTGATGTAAGACCTGTAAACTGGAAGTACTGCTCAATGGAAATTCCCTGTGACTGTATTCTTCTTGCGAAATCCTCAGCCATCTGACGAACCTGAAGGTCTATCATCGGTTCAGGTATATCCATCTTTGAATCTGCAATAAGTGCTTCAATGGCCTGATTCTCTACTTCTGTCTTTGCGTCTGCTTCCTTCTTCTCAGCAAGCTTCTTCTTTACATCTTCCTTGTACTCAGCAAGTGTATCAAACTCTGATACATCCTGTGCAAAATCATCATCAAGCTCAGGAAGCTCTACTGCCTTTATTTCCTTTACTGTAACCTTAAACATGGCAGGCTTTCCCTTAAGCTCCTGTGCATGGTAATCCTCTGGGAATGTAACGTTAACCTCTGTCTCCTCGCCAATGTTCTTTCCGATAAGCTGCTCCTCAAATGTATCAATAAATGAGTGAGAACCAATAGTAAGTGGGTAGTCTGTTCCCTTTCCTCCCTCAAAAGCAACTCCGTCAACAAATCCTTCGAAGTCAATAGTAGTCATATCTCCATCCTGTACCGGTCTGTCTTCTACAGGTATTGTTCTTGAGTTCTGCTTTCTTACGTTCTCAAGCTCTGCATTTATATCGTCCTCAGTAACCTCTACAGATGGCTTCTCCACCTTAATTCCCTTGTAGTTTCCAAGCTCTACTTCAGGCTTTACTGCTACTTCTGCCGTAAAGATGAATGATTTTCCTTTACCTATCTGTACTACATCTATCTTTGGCTGTGATACTATCTCCAGTTCGCTGTTAGAAGCTTCCTCTGAATATGCTTCAGGAATGATTTCATTTGCAGCATCCTCAAAGAATATTTCTGCTCCGTACATCTTCTCAAGCATCTGACGAGGCACTTTACCCTTTCTGAAACCAGGAACGCTCATCTTTCCTTTATTCTTCTGGTAAGCCTTTTCTACTGCCTTTTCAAAATCCTCAGCTGATACCTCAATAGTAAGCTTCGCCATATTCTTTTCTAATTTCTCAATCTGTAAACTCATTTTTTTAATTTCCTCCTTAAAATGCTCATAGCATTAGTATATTCTACCATAAGCTTGGGGAATTGTCTAGTGTTCATTTCAATTTCCGTCCTCACAGGTAACAGTTCATCACAAAAAACTTTTATTATTACCATTGTTATGATAGCCAATATAGAAAAGAGACCTGAGAAATCAAGTCTCTTTTCTATACTCTTTCTTTTTTCAATACAATGCTACTTTCCCTAATGCTGCTTATAAAATCCAGAAATCCCCTAAGTTCCTTTTCGATTATATTTTGCATTTCAGCCGGCAATCTCAGCCACACCTCGTTAATTGCATATAAATAATTTTTATTATCAACCTCAAAAAACAGCGATGGCGGATAACCTAGTTTTTCATATACCAATGCCAGTATTTCCACATTTGGTTTGGATTTTCCCTTTTCTATGTCACGATATGTTTTTATGTCTATATCAAGTTCCTGCGACATCTGTTCCTGTGTCAGATTGCTAAGTTTTCTTATACATTTCCATACACTGTAATCTGCTGTATTCTCCTCCTCCATATCGGACCTTAATACTTCGATTTCCTTTGTACTTATTTCTTTATATGTTTCATCTACCACCCCATGATACTTTATGACTAACTCAATACATATAACTGCCATATACAAAAAATCGGCTTTGTCAGTTTCTCCGCACTGCATAAGAAGATCATTTAAGACAGTTTCCTTCTGTTCAATTCCTGTTATCAGAAAATCTGCACTTATGTATTCACTATTTAAAACGACAAGAGAATTATAGGACATTATCTTATTCCTATTCTCAATTTTGTTATAATGGCTCTGTGTAAGGTTGGTGCGTTTACCCATTTCCTCCTGGCTTAAGTCATTGTTTTTTCTGTATTCAATTAACCTTTTTATAAACGCATCATAAGAAGCTGACATTTTTTCTCCAATCTCACATAAATATTAATTTACTAATTAATATTGTATATAAGATTGTTTTCCCTATCCCTATCCAAATTATGAATTATTGGGGATATCTTTTTATAATCTTTTTACCCTTTCCACTACATCATCTGTCATAACAGCTTCGTCATCATATCTTGCAATATTATAGTTATCTATAAGCTCCATACCTTCATTATTCATATATTTATGTGCAACAAGCACATTGCCTGTTTCATTTGGAGTCATGGTTTCTTCTATCTTTATACCTTTTTTCATAGCTCCTGCTATCTTTTTTTCATATAAAAATCTTATTTTTTCTATGTTATCCATATCTTTGTATTTTTTTCTTCTTTTTTTTGCTGCCTTTTTTGCAAATGACGGTATTTTCTCCTTTACGTCTACATATTCCTTTGCAATGCGGGCACCTTTATAAATTCCGTTTGCATTTAATGAGAATTTGTCTTTGAGCTTCTGTACTATTTTTCGTATGACTTTCCTAATTGATGATATTAAAAACTTAGCTTTATCTGCAATCAGTAATGGTGAAAGAAAAATCAAATCTACTGCTACAAGTACAGAAATAATACAAAATGCTTTACACACATGAGAAACTCCATAATTTGTTGCCATCGCAAGAATCGCAAATATTATGGCGGCTCCAAAAGCCAATAATCCGGCTTTTCTTCGTCTGTTTAAAAAGGCTTTTAATTTATTATTCAGCTTATCTTTGTGTTTCATATGCGCACGCCTCCTTAAGGTCTGTGACAGTTACTACATTTCCCTTTTTCGTAAGCATTTCCATACGTTTTTCTATACTCTGGTCCATATATGTGCTGAAAATAAAAACCTCTGTATTGCTAAGCCCTTCATCTGCCACCTGGTCTATTATCCTTCCGATGGAATGTCCGAAAACTGTTCTTGCCATAGAAAGTGCTTCGAGGATTTCCATATATTTTCCATATCCTGTACCTATGTCTGCCTTTATGCTTTTTCCGCCGTCATCAGTTTTACAGTTTGCTATAAGTCCAATCTGCCAGCCCTTTCTTACTGCCTCCCCTGCCAGATATGCTGCAAACTCCATGGATTTTTCCAGTATTTCCGTAAATTCATCAACCGGTATACCCGTATTTCCTGCCTGAAAGTTCAGGCATAATAGTATTCTTCTTCCCAGAACAAACTCACTGTCGTTTACCATTATTTTTCCCATTCTGGCAGTTGACTTATGATTAATTATATTTATCGGGTCTCCATAAGCATATTCCCTTACTCCTGCAAAGGAAAATACATCTCTTATGACAGGTATGTTTGATACTGAGCTTACCTGAATACACTGGTTTATTTTTTGTATATCTTCTATAAAAAGCTCTCTCGGATATACCTTTATGTCTGCAGCACTGTCAAGATAAAGCTGTATTCCCATAAAGGAAATTTTTGCAGATTCAAGCTTATAATATCCACGTTTCTTAAGTATAACCTTGTGATGTCTCCTTATTCTGGTAAAAGGCATAACAAAAAAGCGGCTGATAAATTCCTGATTTATCTCATTGCCGCTGTTTACTCCCGGCATATACAATTTTGTAGTAATATGTGTTTCCACATCTACTCTGAACATTGGCAAAAAGCTGTGATTTGTCAGTTCTTCTATAAGTTCTGCCTCCTGTCCCTCAAATGCTCCCTTTTCCGTAAAATATCTTTTATATTCCAGATTTTTAAGCGCATATCTTCTAAAAACTCTGTATAAAAGATATATAATACAGATTAACACTGCTATTGAAGCAAGTATTCCAATAATAATAAGTACTGTCCTTACAAATATATCAAATTCCCTTACATTGCTATTACTCTCAAGACCCATCAGCCTAAAACTCCTCCGTAGGCACAGCTGCACTTCCTATTATCTGCTCCATTACCTCATATTCTGCATTTTCTTTTATTCTCTCGCTGTTTTTTAAAATAATTCTGTGAACGCATACATAAGGTGCTGCCTTTTTAATGTCATCAGGAAGCACATATTCACGGCCTGCCATTGCTGCCAAACCTCTTGCCACTGATATAAGTGCCAGACCGCCTCTCTGGCTTATGCCGAGAATAATTCTGTCATCCTCTCTTGTCTTTTCAATTATATTTACCACGTACTCTATAAGTTCATCAGTAATTCGTATATTTTTTACGATTGATACTGCCTCTATTATATCTTTTGTGTCTGCTACAGGCACTAATTCTCCAAGCACGTCTCCTGACATATGGGTTTTCATAATATCTATCATAGCCTGATGATTTGGATAACTCATGGAAAGCTTTACTGCAAATCTGTCTATCTGTGCCTCCGGAAGAGGGAATACTCCCTGTGTGTCTATTGGATTTTCAGTTGCAATAACTATAAACGGAGAATTTAACTGATATGTTTTTCCATCAACAGTAACCTGTCGCTCCTCCATAGCCTCCAAAAGCCCTGCCTGTGTCTTTGGTGTGGCTCTGTTTATTTCGTCTGCAATGAGAATATTGGAAAATACAGGTCCCTCCACAAACTGAAATTCGGAGGTTTTCATATTGAAAAAATTTATACCTGTAATGTCTGCCGGAAGCAAATCCGGTGTCATCTGTATACGTTTAAATTCTCCGTCAATTGATTTTGCAAGTGCTTTTGCAAGCATTGTTTTTCCGCTTCCCGGCACATCCTCAAGGAGGATATGTCCCCCTGAAATCATGGCAGCCATAACCATTTTTATAGTTTCATCTTTTCCAATAATGACCTTTTTTATGTTTTCTTCTATGGCATTTACTATTTCCTTTACATCATTTATACTGCTTATTCCCATAACAATCTCCATTCCCGAGCGTTTTACACAAAGGGCGACGAAAATATCAAATTTGCGTCTGCCATCATAAATATTTTGTGACGCTCCGGCACAAATACTAATTAATTTATTTTTTCTTCATAAGTTTCAAGTACCTGCTCCGCACCTGTGTTATAAGTAACCACAAGTTTATACACATTATAATTTACACCATCTTTTGTAGTAGTCGATACATCTGTACGTGTGGATACTATGTATTTTGATGAGGTACATTTTATCTTAACTACAGAACCGCTTAAAAGCTCTATATTCATATATCCCAGTGAATATGATTTTGTATCATTCTGACCACTGCTTGTCACAATCTGCCTTCTTGCTGTAGTTGTCTGTGATGTACTGCCCTGTGTTGCTTTCGCAGTGGAATTAGCGGCTCCTCCATTTGATGATGATCCATTACCGCCATTACTTCCGCCACTGTTATTTGCACTGTTTCCTGAATTTCCGTTTCCGTCTCCGCTGTTTACACCGTTCCCTGCATTTCCGCTTCCATCTCCACTGTTTGCACTGTTTCCTGCGTTTCCACTTCCATCTCCACTGTTTGCACTGTTTCCTGAATTTCCGCTTCCGTCTCCGTTATGTGCACTGTTTCCTGAATTTCCGCTTCCGTCTCCGCTATTTACGCTGTTTCCTGCATTTTCGCTTGAACCTCCGTTACCTGCATTGCTGCCTGTGTTATTTGTATTTCCATTGCCTATGGTGTCACCTGAAGGCTCATCTGCACCTGCCACCTTTTCTATAACGCTTACTACGACCTTTACCTCTTTAGTCTCATCACCATATACAAATTTATACACTGCCTCATAGGTTCCCACAGTATGTATGTCTACCGCCGTTGCATCAACCCACATCTGGAAATCTTCATATTTTTCTGTATTTGACACTTCTATACCTGTTGAGTAATCTATATCCTCTCCAACATACGTGACAATATTTTTTATGGATATTTCAGGCTCGTCTTCTGAAAAATCTGCCATTCCTGCAACAATTCCCTTTTCCATACCAAAGGATGCATCGATTTCAGGACGTGTCTGTTCCTCATCCTTTTTGCACCCTGTAAGCACCAGTATAAATGCTGCGGCACATATTAACATTGCTTTCTTCATATGTCTTTTCCTCTCCGGTTATTTTATTTATATTGTATGGCTTCTGCCAACTCCTCTGCCTTTCTTTCATCTGTAAATTCTGCCACAAGTGCCAGTCCCAAATCTATGGCAGTTCCCATACCTCTGCTTGTGATAATATGTCCATCCTTTACTACCTTATCCTGTTTCTTTACGTCTGCTCCCTCAAGAAAATCTTCAAAGCCCGGATAGCATGTAGCGTTTCTTCCTTTTAGTATACCAAGTCTTCCATATACCTTTGGAGCTGCACATATGGCGGAAAGCAGTTTCTTTTCTTTATTAAATTCAATTATTGCATTGCATAGTTCTTCACACGCATCTAAATTATTTGTTCCCGGCATACCTCCTGGAAGGAATATTCCGTCATATGACTGAAGCTTAGTTTCCTGTAAAAGCTTATCTGCCCCTACCTGTATATTATGGGCTCCTGTCACTGTTTTATATTCATTTATTGAAATCATATCTGTCTTAATACCGGCTCTTCTTAATATATCTATAACTGCAAGAGCCTCCACTTCCTCAAATCCGTTTGCTAACATTGCTGCTATTGTCTTCATTTTAATCCTCGTTTCTGCACTTTTTTAATCCCTGACTTAATGTGCTGTTGTGGTATTTTGTGTCAAATGTTACATCCTCTCCAAACCATTCCGGTGCCTGAAATGTATTTGCCTGCTCCTCAGTTTCAAACTCTACCTCTGCAAGCACAAGTCCGTCATAGCTGTCTTCAAATATATCAAGTTCTACGGTATATCCATCGTATGGTATGAGATAACGTTTCTTTTTTATAATTATTCCGTCTGCCTTTTCAAGAAGATGCTCATATCCATCCTTTGTCAGTGGGAGGTTGTATTCCTCTCTCACCATAAGTCCCTTTGACTTATAACTCATATAATATTTATAATCTGACCTTCTCACCCTTACTACAGGTTCTGTACAAAGATATGCCTGCTCTATTTCGTGATATGGATATTCATTATAATTCATCGGCAATTTGTTTTTATCTATCAGATATTTTCTTTCTATTTCCATAATATTTATCTCCATTCTGAAGCGTTTTTGCGGGGTGATGCAAATCTCAAATTTGCGTCTTCCATTCCGGCTTCATTGTGACGCTCCGGCACAAATAGCTGTGATAATAGTTAAAAGCTTCGTATAGCATCCTCTGAATCGTCGGCAGTCTTATCTATACTCTTTATAACTGCATAATATCCATAATCATCATTTACCTTTATGAATACCCTGTCTCCAGTCTTTTTTCCAAGTATAGCTTTGCCTATAGGTGATTCTGTGCTTATCATGCCTTTAAGGGAGTCTTCTCTAATGGTAGTAACAAGCTTAAAGCTTTCTGTCTCGTCATCCTCCTCAAAGTACAGCTCTACTATATTATTAAGCCCTACCTCATCAGTTTTTGACTCGTCAGATATGACTATGGCTGTTTTTATCATTTTTTCAAGATATCGTATCCTGCTTTCGTTTTTGTTTTTATCCTTTTTTGCTGCATGATACTCAAAGTTTTCACTTAAATCGCCATGTGCCCTTGCTTCCTTTACGGCTTCAAGTGCCTCCTTTCTGACTACACACTTCCGGTACTCGATTTCCTGTTTCATTTTGTCTATGTCACTTTGCGTAAGCTTATCGTACATATTGTTTCGCTGCCTTTCCATTGTCTTAATTAGAAAACCGTAACATTTCAAGACTTTGCGGCTCACTAATCTGTTCTATTAATCAACTATAGTTTACAATTAAATTCCGATTTTTTCAAGGTATATGTCACAAAACTCTTGACAATATATTCTTTATTTTGTATGATTTCAAGGTACGCAAATTTTCGCGGATGTGGTGGAATTGGCAGACACGCTAGATTTAGGTTCTAGTGTCCCCGACGTGCAGGTTCAAGTCCTGTCATCCGCACTAAAAAAGACAATCTTAAATGATTGTCTTTTTTTATATAGCATCTAAAAGCCAAAAAATGTTATGGATTTTTGTCATCAAATGATTGCATTTGTTTTCATCATCATATATAATGATAGTAGAAAGGAG
>CAMENQ010000025.1 GCA_945928585.1 uncultured Roseburia sp.
CTTTCAGTGATAACAGCTCTTTCAGCGATAACAGCTCTTTCAGTAATAACAGTTTATTCCGTATATTCAGTATGTTTATTTATTCAGATATGCCTGTATTACATCCCATACTTCCGGCTTTTCATATCCAAGCTGCCAGCACGCCACTCCTGCCAATCCTGCTTCTTCCATTACATCAAGCTTTGTCTCTATGGAGCGTTCCTCCTCCAGCCATATTCTCACAAAGGCATTATCCTTTTCATATGTGCCATAGTATTGCCCCATATCCTCCTGCCATATTTTTTCTCCGCCGCCCTGTAATAAATCTTTTTCTGCTGTATTCATACTCACGGCACGACTTGTCAGAATATAATTTCCATTTACCGCATCTTCCACATATACACCTGAACCATCATCTGTATCCGTGATAGTTTCTGTCCAGATTCTTGTGTAAAATGGCACGGCATTTATGACTCTGTCTGCATCAACACTTTTAATTGTGTTATTTATTCCATTTTTTACATAGGAGATTGATGCAACGCTTCCGGCCTGGCTGCAGCCTGCCCAATGTTCATCATATCCCATAACAATCAGATAATCTACCACTTCACCAACATCAGATCTGTTATAATACTGGTTAAAGCTCATAGGCACATACATGTCAACCGACAGTATAATGCCTTTATTTCTGCAGGCTACAGACAATTCACGCATAAACTGGACGTAATCCTTTCCATATGCAAGGCTTATTTTTTCAAAATCAACATTTATTCCGTCAAATCCGTATTTATCCACTTCTGTCATAAGGCTGTCAATAATGTTATTTCTGCTGTCCGTATCTGCCAGTGCTTCAAGTACATATGATACGCCATTTGAATCAGTAGAAAAATCATTTATAAGAGCCCATACCTGTAATCCGTTATTATGCGCCGTTTTTACATATTCCTTTGAAGCGTATGAGGTAATATTGCCTTTCATATCTTCCACCACATACCATGTAGGTGATATAACATTTAATCCCTTTGTTCCGTTTATTTTATCTAAAATATCTGAATTGCCTGCCGTATTTGTCATAAGCTGCCATCCGAGACACACCTTTTTTCCCAAAGAAATATGACTATATGAAGGCTGCTCCTTATTTGCCGTAAATATAACAGCTGCGCTTTCTTTCACCTTGTCTGACTGAACAAAACCTCTTATACCGCTCTCTGACATTACCTCCTGCCAGCTAGCATCACCATCTTCTATGTCTTCACTGTCTCCATATGCCACGACAGTTTCCGCCTTATACAATATCTGCCCTGCGCTGACTTTAGTCATTACACTGCTGTTTTCCGATGATTCCTGTCTGATAACAGTATCCTCTATGACACTGTATGTATCCGTTTGTCCCATTTCCGTAAAAAATACAATCCTGTCCGGCTCAGATTCTTTAAGCTGCTTTACATCAGAGCCATCTGTCACATAACCCAGTTCCAGATACACCTGTCCGTTATATGTCACAGCATTTCCATCTTCTCCATCCACCGTCACAAGCTTCACTTCATCAGGCGTGGCATACCTTATCTGATTATTCTTCTTATCCAAATAAAACTGACTGTTTATCTTATCCGCCACAACCTCCTGCGGCAGATAAATCTTATCATTTAAAGTAACAGCTGTACCTGCAGCATTTCCATTTACAACTATGCCATACTCTCCCTCACCCGTTACACCATAATAATCCGCCAAATCCACATATGTATCCTGATTCTCCTTTGTACTGTTTCCACACCCTGTCACCACCAGCCCAAAAGCCATGGCTGCAACAGCCGTTATCAGTATTCTTCTCCTCTTCCTCATCTTTTATCCTCTCATTCTCCATTTCAACAGGCCTGCTGTAAGTTTTTATACCTGTATAATTCATTTTAAACCTATTTTATTATTATAATACCATATGACCTTAACAGTCTAGGAGTTTTTTTATTAATAACATTTATGTGGCAATTCACAATATCCCAGCCATGCCGGGGACCTACAGGGCATCCATTTACACAAACACAAAAAGGAGGAACCCCCAGTTCTTGTGGCTCTCGGAATTCCCCCTAATTTTATCTCGAATATTTAAGAATCCCCATCTTCCGTTATCCTGAATCAGAAGCAATATGGTTTCTTTGTGTATGTCCGGATATCCAAAATATTCTTATAATATTAATATGTATTGTGAAATAAACAAATCCCAAAACCTAAAAGGTCTATGCGTTAAACCTTCGGTTTCATTCATTATAATAAGCATTTCCAATGGAAACACCCATAAATTCATACAGGTTTTCTTCCAAAACCTGTCTCTTTTCCACATCCGTTTCCTCTTTTATCTCCTCTATCAGGTTTGGGTTCCAGTCTGCAAGCTTAGTCACATACAGATTGACCGGATAATTTACTACAGAATAGGGCTGATAATCCGAAACATATATAGATGCATATATTTTTGCTCCCTCATAAACAGTAGTGTCAACATATGCACTTGATATCATAAGAAGTTCCCTTTCTGTGGCATTTATGAATATACCCTCCTCAGTTCTTGATTCCAGTGTTTTTCCTTTTGCCACTATATAATCCTCGCCATTCGGAAAGGAAATCCTTATATCAAACATAGTTCCGTTATCTACTCCGTCGGGCACTGCAATATAATTAAACATATACATTCTCAGGCTGTCCTCTACTCCTGTATCCTCATACACCATAGGTTCCGTAATGATTATGCCTTCCTTTGTTTCCTGTCTGAGAGTTTTGCCCATAAGACCGGATGCATCCACGCTTTCTATATCAGATGTGGAATAAAAAGCTATCTCCCTTATATCATCCTCAGTTATAACATGACCTCTTGCAAGCCCGCTGTTTAACACATAGCCTGTGTATAGCCTGTATTTTTCCTTTTCCTCAGTTATTGTCCTGTCAAGATTATAATACTTATTCCAGACAATGCCTGCAATTATGCCTGTGGGTATTATTCCCACTGCCAGTCCTGCTATAGCCGCTATTATTATGTTTCTTTTTTTCTGTCTTAAAACTGCCATTATTAATTACCATACCTTTCCTCTAAAAGCTTTATGAAACTTTATATTATTCGTTGAAAAAACTCCAACTGCTTATTTCCTATAATATATGGAGTTTCTATATCTACCCTTTGTGCTCCTGACAGCCTGTAGCGTTTTAAGTGCTTTTTCACATCCTCCGCATCTCCCCCAAGGATATGAAACCATCTGTCACCGCCTGTAACACTTTCTAAATATGTACATAGCTTTAAATACTGCTCATATCTCCACATATTTACGGAGCCTAGCACTATTTTCATGGAGCATCTTATAATTTCTTCCATATATTTTTCATACTCTGTACCAAAATCCACAACCACGCAGTCATAGCCTTCTCCGTATATCCAGCCTATCCTCGAAATATCATCTATATGATAATAATCGACATTATACAGGCTAAATCCCTCACCGGAGACTGTTCTGTCCTTTCCGCCAAAATATGTTTCTTCTATCTGTTCAAAATCGCAGCCCTTACCAATTTCTACTGCTGCCGTCCTGAGTCTCTTTACCGCTGACAGGTATGATGCAATACATATAGTCATAGTGGTGTTTCCTTCACCTTTTTTTCCCGAAACTATTCCAATGCTTTGAGTCTCTCCTGTGTGTATCTGACTTATATTTTTCCTCACACGTACTGCCTCCTTTCTTTAGTTCGCAAAGCAGCCTTTCCAGTATATCCTCCATACCTTTAAGGCTTTGAAGTTTTGCACAAAAGGGAGATGACGATACCGGAATATATCCGTCACAGCAGCTTATAAGTGCTGATGCCTTCCTATACATTTCCTCATCGCAGCGGTTAAACACTACACTTACACTTTTTCCATATGTATCAAAGTTATGCCCAATTCTGTCAACTGCAGCTTTTAAGCCTGCCCATCCTAATATATCTGCCTGTGCTATAATGATTAACTGCATTCCTGTTTCTTTACATTCCTCCACAGTACCCTCATCTCTTACAATAACACTGCATTCTATATTCAGACGTATATTGTCATCATATTTTGGCTTCATAATAATATTTTCAAATATAAAGCAGCCTTTGTCATATTCTATCTGATTATATGCTTTTGCAAGCTGACGTACAGTATCCCTGCTATGATTTTCCTCATATATGGCATATATGCCCTTTTCCTTTAAAAGAGCTGTCAGCAAAACGGCTGCGTATGTGGAGCCTGCACCTCTGTTTATACCTGCGACAGATATAACATATGGCTGCCCTGCCCGTTGACATATGTCCTTTTCTTCCAAGGCTTTTTCTATCTGTCTGCATATAATATCCATTGTATTTTGACGATAATCTGCTTTTTCATTTAAGGCATTTGATAATATATTTTGTATATGACCGCTTATTTTCTTTTCCTTCAGAAAAATCTGTATCTCATCATGACTGTATGATGTTTTATATACACCTGTCAGCATATACAAAAGCACTGCCCCAAATCCATAAATGTCCGCAGACATAGATTGGCCTGTACTTTTGCCAAATCCCGACATATACTGTTCTGGAGGAGCAAACCCCTTTGTCGCCATAACAGTATCTCCCATATCAACGCCACTGCATATGGCATTGCCAAAATCTATGAGATATATCCGGTTGTCCTTTATTATGATGTTTTTTGGTTGTATATCAAGGTGACACACCTTGAAAGAATTACCTGAATGTAGAAAATCTATGATTTTTGCCAGACTGACACCTAATTTTAAACCTTTACGCTGTTCAAAAATACCATTTTCCCTAATGTAGTCGTATAGGCTCTGTCCCTCTATATATTCCTCTATCATATAGAAAGCTTCTTCTTCCTCCTCTATGTCACACACAGACGGAATAAACGGATGCTTAAGCCTCCCTAAAATATACGCCTCCCTCATAAGGCTGTTTCTCAGGAGTCCTTTGCCTATAGCTTTTTTTATTATTCTTTTTACCCCCATAGTCTTATGCTCTGCCAGATAGACATTCCCCTTTTCATCTGACTTGATTTTTCGTATAAGACTATACTTACCTGATGGAAGATTTAACTCCTCCATATTTATCCTCCTTACTTTTTAAGTATCTCGGCATCATTATTGTATCATATTATTAATCGTTTTGCAATATATTTTTTATATTTTTTTAATTTACAAAAAATAATTTTTATTTTTATAGATTTTTCACAAATATTCACTTTACAGATGAATTGGTAATAAGCTATACTATACTACACAGCAAATAATTTACACACAACAGGTGCATAATAAACATTGATTATTAGTCTTATATGATAAGACAGATTGGAGTAGACTATGAAAATCGAAAAAATAAATGATAATCAAATAAAGTGTACTTTGAATAAATCAGATTTGGCATCAAGACAGATTAAGCTAAGCGAACTGGCTTATGGCACCGAAAAGGCCAAAAGTCTTTTCCGCGATATGATGCAGCAGGCTTCTGCAGAGTTTGGTTTTGAAGCTGAGGATATACCTCTTATGATTGAAGCCATACCTGTATCTGCTGACTGTATTGTCTTAGTTATCACAAAGGTTGAGGATCCGGAGGAGCTTGACACCAGATTTTCCAGATTTGCCCCGTCAGACGAGGATATGGATGATATGGATGTCATCGAAGATACCGGAGTCCCTATAGCCAACGACCTTATAGATATGTTAAATCAGGTCAAGGAAAAGGTAGCTTCTGTTACCGGCAGTTCATTTGTTCCCCTGCCTGAATCTTTAGGCGTAAAGAAAAAGGAAGAAAAAAAGCCGGCTGAAAAGTCATCTTTACCTTTATTTAAGATATTTTCCTTTGACAACTTAGGCTCAGTCATTAATGTATCACATCAGCTTACCGGCGTATACAAGGGACAAAATTCCCTGTATAAAGCCTCAAAGGATGACAGATTTTATCTTATAGCATATAAATCAGCTCATTCCCTTGAGGAGTTTTCATCTATATGCTGCGTCATTTCTGAATACGGCAGAGGCGAAAACAGCACTGCTGCCAATGAAGCATATATAAAGGAACACTTTATTAAAATTATACCAAAAAAAGCAATTCAAAAATTGCAGGAAGTTTAAAATTTAGGAGGATTACTATAATGGCAACAATAAACAAAGATATGATAATTGCAGATATTCTTGCTGTGGACGTAGAACTTGCACCTGTTCTTATGGCATCAGGTATGCACTGCATAGGCTGCCCTTCTTCTCAGGGCGAAACACTGGAGGAAGCATGTTTCGTACACGGCCTTGATACTAACGAAGTATTAAACAACTTAAACGAGTATCTGGCAAAAAAGGAAGCCTAACCTTCCCCGGCAGTTATATTTAAAAGCTCATACTTTTAAATACTAATACTGTAAATCAATATTTATTGAAACCAATATTCATCAAACGACATCGGTTCATCCGGTGTCGTTTTTTATTAATAACACCATTTTAGCAGTTACACCTTTTATTCAAGATTTTCTGCGATGGTGAGGTGTGTTCGCAAGGAGTATATAATACTCTGCAAACAATTCAGAGGTGCTTTTAGCGGAGACGAAATCCACTTCCTACGGCTGCTTAGGCGTGAAGGCTTTCCTGAACGGCTTAGCAGCCGTTGGAAGTTAGTTCGCCGGAGCGTTACCTCGTTTGCAGAGTATTATATACTCCTTGCGGACACACCTCACCATCGCAGAAAATCCCCCTCTTAATAATCCTCCTCCATTATTGGCGTTGCCATATACACCTCCGTCATCCCCTTCACATCATTATAATCTATTACTATATTTATATTTGTCTTCGTTGTCCCATATACTACATAATCTTCTATTTTGTCAGTATAAGCATAAATCGTAAATATATCAGCCCCTCTGTTCTCAGTTACGACTTCTCCCCCTACGTTTTCCAGTATATGATCTGATATTGCATTCTTTTCCGAATTGCTAAGTTCTCCCTCAATATCTCCTCTAAGACTTAAAGTTATGTCCGCGCCTATATCCATATCTTCAAAAAGCTTCTCCACCTTATCCCTGTAATACACTGCACTTTCAAGTGAATTGTCAAACTCCATCTCTACAGTCACATACTGCTTCTGTGTCAGAATAACTTTTTCCACATGATTTTCCATCGTAACTATATTTATTGATGTCCGTACACCATCCACCGTCTTTGTAAGTGTAGTTCTGTCATTTTCCGTATTTAAGTCATAAACATCATTTATTCCAAGACCCTCTGCTATATTCTTCGCCAGTTCTTCCTTATCCCCGGTATTCATATACAGACTTCCATAATAACCTGTAGCCTTTACCGTGCTTAATGTACTCATATACATATCACTTGTAAAAGCAGTAATTATATCCGGCCCCTTCGCCTCCTCATAATTCATTATCATCTGGACAAGTGCAAACAGCCAGAGAATTCCACATATATATATTAATTTCTTTCTCATAATCCACATTCCTTCCTGATTATTGTATTTATATTCTTTCCTAAAGTAATTAAATTTTTCTTTTGTTATTATTTACCACGCATACTTTTTTATTCAAAATTTTGTGTATATATTTTTTACCATACAATTATATCTTTTATATCTGTCAAATATTGTCGTATTTTAGATTTTTTCAGTTATAACTTAAGAAATCGGGATTTTTTCTTGTTTTTAAGTTATAATTATGTTATAGTTTTTACAGTAACAGAAAGGGGGCTTATTATTTCATGATTAAACGAGAAATGTATATGAATCGTATCCGTCACCATAGAAGCCGGTCCCCAGGCAACAGCCCGGCATTATAATTTAGTCATTAAAATCAGTAATCTTTAAAATCCTAGTATACTTTATTTTTTCCCACATAATATATAAACATATAATACATATACAGGAGGCATTATGTTTACAAACCCTTTAAACGATGCTTACAATGACATTCTTTATTTTAGAACTCTGTATCCCGAATCAATAAGCCATATTTTTGCCATGGTTTCCGACTACAGCGACAAGCTGGAATATGATAAAAGTATTATGTACGACGAATATCCTGACAAGGCACGCATACGCCTTATGGCATTAGATATTTATAACAGTCTGTCATGTCCTGAGCTTTACTCACATCCTGCAGACAATACTACGGTCAGTAATTCAGCCTGCTGCCCTCTTCTGGAGCTTATAGAGGTTTTGATTTTAAATGAATTTATTTACAGGCGCATAAGACGGCGTAATTTTCAGTAGACTTTATTTAAAATAAAGGGTATACTTACTAACGATACGAGGATTTCAACCGAAAGGTAAAGGAAGTATAAATGGAAAGGTTAAATAAGCTTTTAGATAAATCAATAGGCCCTGCTTTAGTAAGCTGTGTTTTAAGCAATAAGCGCAATAAGCTTGGCGGTACAGACAAAGTAAAAATACGTCAGGTTATACTTAAGGACCGGCATATGTTTCAGGTTACTGAATATGCCGGTACTAAGGTTTTTCACCAAAATCTTGATGAAGCCTCTGTTAAAGATTATATAAGGGACAGGCTTTTAACAGAATTTAAACAATGCCAGATACAGTGTGAAACAAATTCAGCCACTGTACTTGTAAGCAATAAAGGACAATTTACAATAAAAGAAAAAGGAGCAAAGCTTACCCTTGATAAAGCAGCCCTTAATCACAACCGTACTAAGGAATATCTACTTCCGGAAGGTACACCTGTTCCGTTTCTTGTGGATTTAGGTGTAATGACAAAAGATGGCAGAATTGTCAGTGCAAAATACGATAAATTCCGCCAGATTAACCGTTTTCTTGAATTTATAAGAGATATTCTGCCATCACTGAAAAAGGACAGGGAGCTTACCATACTTGATTTCGGATGCAGAAAATCTTACCTTACATTTGCAATGTATTATTATCTCAAGGAAATAAACGGATATGACATAAATATCATAGGTCTTGACCTGAAGGCCGATGTTATAGAACACTGCAATAAACTGGCATCAAAATACAGCTATGATAAACTTCATTTTTTATGTGGTGATGTAGCTGATTATGAGGGCGTAAACCATGTGGATATGGTGGTTACACTTCATGCCTGTGATACTGCCACGGATTACGCTATCGCAAAAGCAGTAAAATGGGGAGCTTCTGTTATACTTTCAGTTCCTTGCTGCCAGCATGAGGTAAACAAAACCATAGCCAATGATACTCTTTCCCCTGTGTTTTCCTTTGGTATTATCAAGGAGCGTACTGCGGCACTTATGACAGACGGACTCCGTGGCTGTCTGTTAGATGTTGCAGGCTATGATACACAGATTCTGGAATTTATTGACATAGAGCATACTCCGAAAAATCTTCTGATACGTGGAGTAAAAAGAGAAAATTCTTCCTCTTCAAAATACTCACTTGAGGAATGTGTTAATATAATGACAGAGCTTAACGCCTATCCTTCCCTTTACAGACTTTTATTTGAAAATGAGGGGAGGACAGATATACAATGAAAGACATTAAATATACCATAATTAAAGTTATTGTATTGTTTTTGGTATTTTGCGGTGTGATAGCAGGATATTTCATTCTTAACCATAAAGATCCTGTTTCTCCGGCAGAAAGCCTTGATGTAGCTACACTTCCCATTATTACAATGAATTATGACTCACTGGAATTTAACGCCCTTCACGGATATACAACCCAGATGGAAGCCCAATATATGAGAGATGTAATTACTCCTCTTGATTCTACCAGACAGCTCCCTATTACCATTTACAGGTATGATAACAATATTGCCGGCATAGCTTATGAGGTGCGTAGTCTTGATACAAAACGTCTTATAGAAAGTGTCGAGCTTGACCACTGGGAGGCTGATGATTCTGCCTCTCACGCTGTTTTAGATATTTCTCCCATTCCTGACAAGGACACGGAATATCTCCTTATAATTAAACTGACAACAGAAAAACATGGCAGCATTTATTATTACACACGGATAATGGAGCAGACAAACTGCGAAATTATTCCACAGCTCAATTATGTTGAAGGCTTTAGCAAAAGCACACTCGACGCTGAAAGCTTTAAAGCTTATATAGGCAATCTGGAAATCGACCCATCAAGAGACAATTCAAATCTTGCAGATGTAGACCTTACCTCAAGCTTTAACAACCTTACATGGGGAAATCTTTCTGTAGAACGTGTCTCTGAGCCTGTAGTTTCCATTACGGAAATAACAGGCGATACAAGCTGTTTTCTTTTAAAATACAAGGTTCGTGCCAAAAATGATTATGATACCTACCAGTATTATAATGTAACAGAATTTTTCCGTGTAAAGATAGGCATTAATACTACCTATATGTATGTTTATGACAGAACTGTAGAGCAGATTTTTGACCCAACCGCACAAAACATTTCACCTACACGTATAAATCTTGGACTGGACAGTGATTTAGACATAAAATACAAATCCAACAGCACCGGCTCATTTGTATCCTTTATAAAGGACGGAAGCCTCTGGACTATGGATATGAAGAAGAATCAGATTATTTCCATTTTCTCCTTTGAGGACATGGAGGAAGGGGACCTTAGAATGGAGTACGACCAGTTTGATATAGATATTATATCTACTGATGATGACGGAAACACTTTATTCCTTGTATACGGCTATATGGAAAAGGGCGCCCACGAAGGTCAGGTAGGTGTGGCATTATATAAATACACCTACAAAGATAATACCGTAGATGAATTTGTATTTGTTCCTTCTTCCAAGCCATACAGCATATTAAAGGATTCCGTAGGAAAATTTGCATATATTACAGATAAAGATCTGCTGTATTTTATGATAGGTGACAGCATATATACGGTAACAATGGACAGCAACGAATATATGCAGCTTGCCACCAATCTCCAGTCAGGCAACTATATAATAAATAACGACAATAATATACTTGCATGGCATGAAAATACTTCAATTTACAACGCTGATACAATACGTGTCATAGATGTGGAGGGCCACAGGGATTATGTTATAAGTGCCGGCGAAGGTGAATATGTAAAGGTTTTAGGCTTTATTGAAAATGATTTAATATATGGTGTTGCAAAAGCATCTGACGTGACAACAGATGATAAGGGAAACACTATATTTCCAATGTATAAAATAAACATACAGCTGTATGACAGTACCACTGATGACAGTACAAGTAACACAACCGTTTCAGGCGATATTACTTCAAATTACACTCCTGATATAGAGACTTACCAAAAGGATGGTATATATATAAACAACGTATCTATTTCAGGCAATATTATCAGTATGTCACGTCTTGCAAAAAATGAAGACGGAAGCTTTGTTCCTATCGAAGATGATAAGCTTGTAAACAGAGCCGCTGAAAACAAGACTCTAATCACCATAGACACTATAGCCACCGATTTAAAGAAAAAAGAGCTTGTCCTTTATTTTGCATATACAGTCACTGCTCCCGACGAACTAAAGCCTGTCTCCGCAGAAAGCTTTAATTTCACCTCAGCCAATAAGCTTCAGCTTAATAATGGCACTGTAGCTGACAATGATTATATGGTATATGCTTATGGTGCTCTTTATGACAAGTTTCAGGATTTAAAGTCGGCCATAGAGTGTGCCAATGAGAACTATGGTATGGTTATAGAGCCTTCCGGCAATATAGCTTGGGCAAAAATCGCAAAGCCTGACCTGGCAAAGCTTACAGATACCGCTTCCATTGTTGGCAGAAATTATGGTTCTCTTGATGATATACTGGCAGATACGGCTAATTATGACATTTACAATTTAACAGGCACAGATTTGCCGAATGTATTGTATTTTGGAGCTAAGGATATTCCTGTTATTACTTATACAAATGATTTGGGATATGTAATTATTTCCGCATATTCTTCTTATCTTGGTGTAGTGGACACCTTTGCATTTACAAGCCTTTCTACAGGCGAAATAACAAAGATGCCTTACAGCGAGGGGGTTGCAAGGATAAAAGAGGCGGGGAATATATTTATAGTTTTGAAACCAGTTGGGGCAGATTAGTTTTTATGGTAACGCCTTAGTCCTTTGCAGAACATTTATTGATTATTATTGTCTTGTGTGTAGAACATTTATTAATTATTTTTGTCTTGCGTGTAGAACAATATCGGTGTATAATTGTCTTATGCATGGAGGTTTTGATATGAATAGAGATACCTTAAAACAAATTATGATTGACCAAAAGGATATGTATCTGAATAATCCATTAATTTCAAGACATTATCCTTTAGAGGACAATGTGAACTATTGCTTCGTTGGCATTAGAAGAACCGGAAAGTCCTATATGATGTTCCAACAGATCAAACATCTGGAAGCAAATGGGCTGCCGCTATCCCAGATTGTTTATGTTAATTTCGAAGATGAACGTCTTCTTGAGATAACCGCAGATGATTTGAACACAATCTTAGAGATTGGTCTGGAAATAGCCGGTACTGACACCAAACCTTATCTATTTCTTGATGAAATTCAGAATGTTGATGGATGGGAAAAATTTGTACGCAGAATGGCTGATATGAAATACAGAATCAACATTACCGGAAGCAACAGCAAGATGCTCAGTAGTGAAATTGCTTCAACTCTCGGCGGAAGATTTGTGATTATGAATGTTTATCCTTACTCTTTTTCAGAGTACCTGAATGCTAGTGGTAAATACAAGGATTATGTGGGTGCAATCAGCACAAAGGACAAAGCCGATGTTCTTGCCCGGTATAACGAGTACGTCACATACGGTGCTTTCCCTGAATTAGTGGAAATCAAAAACAAGCGTGCTTTCCTAAGCAGTATTTATCAAACTGTGTATCTTGGAGATATTATTACTCGAAATAAGATTACCAATGATTTTGCTATCAAACTCATCCTTAAGAAAATTGCGGAGTCCATTACAAAACCTCTGTCTTTTAGCAGACTGACGAATATCTTAAAAAGTGCCGGTACCTCATTAGGAAAACAGACTGTAATCAATTATGTGAGCTACATGACAGATTCCTATCTTCTCTTTACTCTGTCAAACTATGCAGCGAAGCTTGTTGACAAAGAAACCTATCCAAAATACTATT
>CAMENQ010000026.1 GCA_945928585.1 uncultured Roseburia sp.
ACTCTGATGTCTACTGCACTCTGGTTATCTGCTGCGGTAGAGAATACTTCGCTCTTCTTTGCAGGAATTGTTGTATTTCTCTCGATAAGCTTTGTTGCTATACCACCCATAGTCTCGATTGAAAGTGAAAGTGGAGTAACATCAAGTAAGAGGATTTCGCCTGCACCTGCATCTCCTGCCAGCTTACCACCCTGTATAGAAGCACCTATGGCTACACACTCATCAGGGTTTAAGCTCTTTGATGGCTCATGTCCTGTAAGCTGTTTAACTTTATCCTGTACTGCAGGAATACGTGTAGAACCACCTACAAGAAGTACCTTTGAAAGCTCGCTTGCATTAAGTCCTGCATCCTTTAAAGCATTCTGTACAGGCACTGCAGTTCTCTCTACAAGGTCATGTGTAAGTTCATCAAACTTAGCTCTTGTAAGATTCATGTCAAAGTGCTTTGGTCCATCCTGATTTGCTGTAATGAATGGAAGGTTAATATTTGTGGTTGTCGCACTTGAAAGTTCCTTCTTAGCCTTCTCTGCTGCTTCCTTTAATCTCTGGAGTGCCATCTTATCTGTAGATAAGTCAATACCCTCTGCCTTCTTAAATTCATCTATCATATAATTTGTAATTCTCTGGTCAAAGTCATCACCACCAAGTCTGTTATCACCTGATGTAGCTAAAACTTCGATAACGCCATCACCAATCTCGATAATAGATACATCGAATGTACCACCACCTAAATCATATACCATAATCTTCTGCTCGTTCTCATTATCAAGACCATAAGCCAAAGCTGCTGCTGTAGGCTCGTTTATAATTCTCTTAACATCAAGACCTGCAATCTTACCTGCATCCTTTGTTGCCTGTCTCTGTGCGTCATTAAAGTAAGCAGGAACTGTAATAACTGCCTCTGTAACCTTTTCTCCAAGATATCCTTCTGCATCAGCCTTTAATTTCTGAAGAATCATAGCTGAAATTTCCTGTGGAGAATACTTCTTGTCATCAATAGCTACCTTGTAATCTGTACCCATATGTCTCTTGATTGATGATATTGTTTTGTCTGCATTTGTAACAGCCTGACGCTTTGCAGGATCACCTACAAGTCTCTCACCTGTCTTTGTAAATGCCACTACTGAAGGTGTAGTTCTGATACCTTCTGTATTTGCTATAACGGTTGGCTTTCCGCCTTCCATAACAGCTACACATGAATTTGTTGTTCCTAAATCGATACCTATAATCTTACTCATTTCTTTTTCCTCCTATAACTGATTGAATTATATTAATATGTGTTAATAACATTTTGTATATGCAGAAATATCTGCCACATTTTATGAAACAATAAAGTTATACTTTATTAGTTTGCCACCTTGACCATGCTGTGTCTCACAACACTGTCTCTGTACATATAGCCCTTCTGAAATTCTTCAATGACTATATTTTCACCTGCGTTTTCATCCTCTACATGCATTACTGCATTGTGAAAATTAGGATCAAACTCAGCATTTAACGCTTCTATAGGTTTTACTCCCGCCTCCTCCAAGGCTGTCATAAGCTGCTTATATACTTTATCCATACCGTCTGCAAAAGGTGAACCCTTTTCTTCCTCAGGCACAGTAGCTAAACCTCTCTCAAAGCTGTCTACTATAGGAAGCATTTTTTCTATAATAGCCTTAGCTCCTATCTCAAACATGGCTGCTTTTTCTTTTTCCGACCTTTTACGGAAATTATCAAACTCAGCAAATGTTCTTTTATACTTATCAGTCAGTTCCTCAATCATTATATCCTTCTTATCCTTCTTAGAAGGCTTTTCTTCTGTTTCATCATCCGGGGTTTCCTCTCCGGTATCCTCCGGTGCGTTTTCGTCAGATGATTTATCGTAAGATTTATCATCTTTTTCATTTTCATCTGAATTTTCATCTGATGAGGAATTATCAGAAGCAGCAACCGGTTCTGACTCTTCAGTTAAGTTTTCTTCTATATTTTCAGCTTCAACAGCTTCATTTTCAATATTTTCTTTATCTTTTTTTGCCATCTTTACCACCTTTCCTCTATTAAATTTTTATATTTGTATTTTATATATTAATCAACTGTATTGTCTTCCTTTTTATAGACACTACTTAGCTGATTTTTAACATTTTTAATGGTTTCTACTACCTTTTCATAATCCATACGCTTTGGACCTATAATACCAATGGTTCCCTTTAGTCCGTCCTCAAGCTCATACGTGGCAGTAACGACGCTACAGTCCTTCATAGTCTGAACAGGTGTCTCATCTCCTATATAAATCTGTATGCCCTTTCCGTCATCACCTTCGCCGTCTGTAATAAGATTTGTAAGCAGCTGCTTTTCTTCAAGGGTACTTATGAGCTCGCTTGCCCTCTGGCTGTCACTAAGCTCCGGGTACTTGAAAATATTAGTAGCTCCGCTTGTGTAAATCTGAAGATCATCTTCCGTGCTCATAGCCTCTGCCACTGCATCAAGAACACTCCTTGCAAGATTTAACTGTTCTCCTGCCTGCGTATTCATTTTTGATATGGTACTTAAGTTTATTTCCTCAAGAGTGAGACCATTTAGTGTGCTGTTAAATAATATGTTCAGTTTAAGAATGGTTTCCTTATCCAGCTCCTCGTCTATTTTTATAATCTTGTTCTTAATGACATTGCCCTCAAGAACCATTACACAGAGAACTTTTCCATCCTCTACTTCTGAAAGCTGTATAAACTTAAGTTTATGCTTGTGGAGATTTGGTCCTGAAATCATGGTGGCATAATGTGTATCATTTGCCAATGCCTTTGCCATATGCTGTAAAAGTGTTTCTATCTTATCCACTTTTTCATTAAGAAGCTCCTGCATCTGGCCAAGCTCCTTCTCCTTATCAGCCAGCCTTTCTTCCTGATTTAAAAGCTTCGCCTCCCGCTCAAGCATCATATTGTCCACATATAACCTGTAACCCTTATCCGACGGTATACGTCCTGCCGATGTATGTGGCTGAACTATATATCCAAGCTCCTCCAAATCTGCCATTTCATTTCTGATAGTGGCTGAGCTTAAGTTTAAGTCCGTATATTTTGAAATTGTGCGAGAGCCTACAGGCTCGCCTGTTTCCAGGTAATTTTTTATGATTGCCTGAAGTATTTTCATTTTTCTGTCATCAAGCACTTCTTTTTCCATTCATTACCTTTCCTTTCCAAATACACTCATTAGCTGTTTTCGTTGCCTTTAGTGGCTTTTTCTCTTGTTAGCACTCATTCTCTTGGAGTGCTAACATTAAGATAGCACTATTTCTATATATTGTCAAGGGGAATATAAAAAAGATTTTAAAAATGTATTAGGGAAACGGATTTTTTGAAAATAAGAGCGGATTAATTATATTATTTGTACAAATATCCTTAACGAAAACAGAACCGGTATTAACCGGTTCTGTAATCTTTTAGCAGACTTAGTTTTATCTCTCCTAAAAATCTGAAAGTTATACCTTATGTATTTGATTGTTTCCAGTAGTTCAGTTGTGGTAACATTTCTTTCATATGTACCCTTACCTGCTCAGAAGTCCAATTTTCATTTGCCATATGTTCGGCACAGAAGTTAATCAAATCATCCATGCTGCTATAAGCAAACTTTCCGTCGTTATAGCACCACTTACAATATTCTTCGTTAAATTCACCATCTGTTTCCCTGCTAATAGTAGAATCATCAAGGGGCATACCACAACATTGACAAATTAACTGTCTTGGAGAACCCAGAAGTGTATTAATAGATACATCAAACAGTTTCGATAACAATTTTAATGTTTCTACATTTGGTGTCGTTTCTCCATTTTCCCAACGGGATACTGCCTGACGTGTAACATATAATTTTTCTGCAAGCTCATCCTGTGATAATTCTGCCTTATTTCTTAACTCTAATATAATATCCTTTGTTTCCATATAAAATTCACCTCCATATATATTATATACTTTACATATCAGACTGCAAAGCAACCTGCTGTTGCTGTAATTCAAATTTACTTCTATTTACTGCTATTTTTGAACCAGTTTCAAAAACTTTTTAGAAGCTTTCTTGAATTCAAATTATTTAATCGTTTTCTTTTTTCCCGTTAGATATATTGATAATTGAAATAATGACGGGATATAATATTCCTGCGATTACCCATACTATCCAGCTGTATTGCCAATTGTCGGTAATAAAACTGTATGACAGATATATTGCAGTGGTTGCAAGCCACCATACGGTGGAGAAACCATTCCGGTGACACCATATTCTGTTTCAAACATTTCCTTTTCTAAATATTCAAAGGAAGATGTTTTACTGCCGCTTGAAATAAAAATTGCAACAGCTATGGCTATTAAAATAACCAAGACAGTCATTCCTATGCCTACTGCAGCATTTTCAGACAGACCGTATTTTGGAATTTCACTGAATGCAGATAGGACAATAAGGCATATAGGTGATATTATGCACAAAAATACTGCAAAAGATATGAGTTTGGATGTGGTAGCCTTTACTGAAAGAAAGGCGTTTGCTTCTTCCATGGATACTGTTCTCAGTGAAGAATTGTCTTTTGTGGTATTGATATTTTCTGTTTCTTCAATCTCATCTTTAAGGAGATAGTCTGTAGTTACTACAAACAGTTCCGATAGTTTTATAATTTTTTCAAGGTCGGGTATGGATTGTGCACCCTCCCATTTTGATACGGATTGTCTTGTTACGTTCATATGCTCTGCTAATTCTTCCTGTGACCATCCGTTTTTTTGCGTAGCTGTATTAGTTTGTCTGCAAAAATCATAATCATTTCCTCCTTATTTTTTTATATACAAAGTATATCAATTCTATTAGTTGCCTGCAACCAACTGGTATTATTCAACGTGTCAACTTACGGTTGCTATTTGTGCTGTTTGTTATATTATAATATTGCAACGAGATTATGGCAACAAACGAATTGAAAAATGAAATAGAGAATTCAATGCAAAAACGACAGAGATTTCTCTCTGCCGCCATATATTACCATTATACGTTTTTAAAATAACCTTAAATCTGTCTACAACACTTCCACATTTTCCGGTGACTTGCAGAGAACTATATTCAGATTTCCGTTTCTGCATCTTATGGAATCCATAAATTGTTTTTCGTTTACATTTTCCTTCATATTAATAGAATATGTAAGTTCATACAATGTGCCAAGATTTGTCGTTTTTATTTTTTCAAGTGTTGCACCATTTGAGTATTCTTCAAACAAATCATCAAATGCACCCTGAAAATTAAGATTTTCCGGTATTGTTATTTTGAGTTCTTTTATATTTCCTTTTTTCTCACCATAACCAAAAAGTGTCAGTCCTAAATATAAAAGTCCTATAACAACTGCAAGCATTACTGCAAATATAACATAACCCATTCCTGCTGCAAGTCCCACAGACATACAGTAAAATACGCTTGCAATGTCCTTTGAATTTCCCGGTACGCTTCTGAAACGTACAAGTGCAAATACTCCGCCTAATGATATTGCCTTTGCTATGTCAGAGCCTACAAGCATTATAACTGCGCACACTACAGCAGGCAGTATAACAAGTGTAAATGCAAAATGAGGTGAATATTTTTTCTTTCTTTCACTGAGCATATATATAACACTGATTAAAAAACCAAGGATTATAGATACACCTATGCAGATAACTGCCCCTTTGGCTGATATTCCTGAAGCTTCTGTTGTACTGGTAAGTATTGATTCAAACATAATAAGTCTCCTTCTATTTTAATATTTGTATTTTCTTTTTTATCATACTCATTAATGAGATGTTTTTTATACTCTGTTCCGTATTTTGAATATGAAACAGCCTTTATGTCCTTTTCCTCCATCAGTTTCGTAAACCAAAGCGGAATTGCCTTGGAGCTTTTTACCTCCATTAGCCAGACATCATTTCCAATAAGAAGTTCCCCATAATTTCCTTTTTCCAGGCCTACATCTTTTCTTCTTGTCCTGATATTTGTATCAAAGGTAACTCTGAAATCATCATCTTCCCTGTCAAAAAATGCCATCCTGTCGTATGTTAAATATACCTTTGGAACAAGATTGTAAACCTTAAGGAAATATTGTATTTCATTTAACACCTGACTGTTAATGTAAGGTGCATCCGACGGCTTAACTCCATTATCAACAAAATCATATGCTTCTTTAAGCTTTAACCTTGTCCTTCTCTTATTCACCATTCCTTTATATTTCTTTTTTATTTCAAGAAATACCTCATCTTCCATTCCCGGAACACCATAACTCCGCAGCCTTAATTTTTCTTTATAAACAGGCTTTTCTATAGATGCTCTTATAAGTGCATCATCCGGTGTGTCATAATATATATTTGCTATATTATAAAGCTTTCCGTTCTTGTTAAATTTGTCCGGTTTCATATGCTCTTTAAGCTTTTCTGATATCCATTTAAATGTTTCAGTATCCAAAAGATACTTTTTTTCATATCTGTTAAATACTTCTATTGCCATATGCATCATCTCCTTTACAGTTTATATGGTAATTTTTTTATGTGACAGTTTTTTGAACGCAAATTGAAAAGAGTCTGATGTGTGTATGGAAAAAAAGGAAATAAAAATGTGCTGCATTTAGAAGTCGGTTGGTGCACCAACCGACTTCTAAATGCAGCACATTTTTATTCTTTTTTGCTGTCAAGTATTTTTAATTCAAACCAGAATGTACTTCCCTCTCCCAGCTTACTTGTAACACCATACTTTGCTTCGTGAAGTTTTAATATATTTTTCACTATTGACAGTCCGAGACCTGTTCCCATAACGGCTCTCTTATGTTTTTTGTCTACTTTATAATATCTTTCCCATACATTGTCAAGCTCCTCCGGTGCTATTCCGTCACCTGTGTCTGTTACCTCTATTCTGACGATTTCTCCGTTTACTATCTGTTTTATTGTAACTGTTTTATCTTCACCTGTGTAATTTATGGCATTATTTACAAGATTGTAAAGAACCTGATAAATTTTAAATTCATCTGCCTTTACCATAATATCTTCTTCCTTATATTTAAAGGTCACCTTGTAGCCATCCTGCTCCACAAGCTTTGCATATCTGTCTATTACTGATTTTATTCCTGATGTAAGATTATATTCCCTTGCATCTAATGTAGTGACTCCTGCCTGAAGCTTTGATATGTCTAACATATCATTTACAAGATTTGTAAGTCTCTTTGCTTCATCTATTATAACCTGAACATTTTCTGGAGAATTTTCTCCCGGAATGTCTCTCATAACTTCTGAATACGCAGTAATCATAGTAAGCGGTGTCCTAAGGTCATGTGATACGTTAGCTATAATCTCGTGCTGTAAATCTTCTGTTTTCTTCAGTTCGCCCACCGTGTAATTTAACGTTTTTGACAGCTCGGAAATTTCTCTGTAGGATCCCAGTTCATATTCGATGTCATAATCTCCCTTTGCCATTTTCTTTGCTGTCTCATTTATGTTAATTATAGGCTTCGATACTCTTGTCGCTATAATTATAGCTATAATCAATGCTACAATAACCATAATAACAGATATATATATAAGCTGAATTCTAAGTGTGTATACCGTAGCACTGACAGGCGATATGATTGAGTTTAAAAATGCTGTGCATCCGGTTCCGTCATTTAATGTTATTCTTTTTATAAGAATCATACTTTCATACTCATCATTTGACGGCATATTCTGAAACTTGTCCGGATGTTTCTGCTGATTTTCATTTATATTTGACATTATGTCATTTCTATTTTTATCAAAATTCAAGCCAAGATTATTTTTTATTTTTATTACATCCCCGTCTTCTGCCTGCTCCATCAGACGGACAAGTTCAGTAACCGGCAGTTTGTGAATGGCACAACTCATATTTTGATCCGAGGAATAAAGCTTATTTCCATCAAGGTCAGTTACCAGTATACAAATATCATAGCTCTCTGCTATTGTATCTACGGCCTGACTGAAATCATCTTCTGATGCCATTTCCTCCACGTGACTTAACGCGTCCTCCAGCTCACTTGTCTTGATTTTTTTGTAAAATGTATCAAGATAAACTGTCTGGAACAACCAGAGCAACAGTAACAATATTCCCATAAAGCACAGCATATACAGAAATATTTTCCATTTTACACTTATTTTTTTATATTTCATTATTTCCCCCTCTTCATTTGTTATTATTAGGTTCATAATTAAGTTTATGTATTTTCATCATATTTTTAATATAAACCATTTATATGTTGGTTTTGTGACAAAATTAAATTTTTTTATCCCCTTACCTTCTTTAAAATTTCAATTACTTCATCTTTTTTCAAAACCCTGCCATATGATACAACCTTGCCATCTACCACCAGTGCCGGTGTAGTCATCACACCATATGCTGCTATTTTTTCAAAATCCCTAATGTGTTCAATGGCAGTATCCATTCCCAATTCGGAAAGTGCCTGAAAGGCAGCTTTTTCCAGCTGATTACACTTTTCACAGCCGCCACCTAATATTTTCACTTCCTGCCGGTTTGTTTCCGTTTCTGACTGTTTCATTTTTTCCATACTGCTTCCTTCTCTACTGCAGCATCCGTTTTCCTTTTCTGCTTTCTTTTTACCTAAACTAAATAATGCCATTCTTCTTTCCTCCTAAAAAATAAATATTTGAATAATATTAAATAAGTACCCAATAATTATAATGCCTATGATACAAATTATCATAAAAGTACAAAGCAGTTTTGTTTTTACTGCCTTTTTCAGCATAATCATTGACGGCAGACTAAGTGTAGTAACCGCCATCATAAAGCTGAGTATTGTGCCTAATTGTGCTCCCTTTGACAACAATGCTTCTGCTACGGGTATTGTTCCAAAAATATCTGCATACATAGGAATTCCTACAAGCGTAGCAATAATAACACCAAATGGATTGTGACTGCCAAGTAACATTTCAATCCATTTTTCAGGTACCCAGTTATGAATTACCGCACCTATTGCAACACCTGACAGAATGTATGGAAATACTTTCTTAAAGGTGGACACCATCTGCTCCTTTGCGTAGGATAAGCGGTCTCTTTGGGATAGCTTTGGACTTTCTATATCTACGGAACGAGCCTTTAAAATAAAATCTTCAACATATTTTTCCATATGCATTTTCTCAATTAATGTTCCTCCTGCCACCGCTATAATCAGACCTGCAATTACATAGATAACTGCAATCTTTGTTCCAAAAATGCTCATTAGCAGCACCAGACTTCCCAAGTCAACCATAGGAGATGAAATTAAGAAAGAAAATGTTACACCTATGGGAAGACCTGCACTCGTAAAACCAATAAAAAGAGGAATTGACGAGCAGGAACAAAATGGTGTTACGGTTCCTAAAAGCGCTGCGATACAATTAGCACCTATTCCATGGAATCTTCCCAGTATTTTTTTACTTCTCTCAGGTGGAAAATAGCTCTGTATGTAGGAAATTACGTAAATCAATACACACAACAATACTGTAATCTTAATCACATCATAAATAAAAAACTGAATACTGCCACCGAGCTTTCCGGATACATCAAGGCCTGTCTTCTCCAAACAGTTTCCTATCATTTCGTTCAGCCATTTCATCCCAAGTATCTGCTGCTGTATAAAATCCCATATCATGTACAGTCACTTCCTTTCTTTACGCAGGATAATCCTTCAATAAATTTTTTAAATTCCCTAAGAGTTTCACAATTCAAAGAATAATGATGCCACTTCCCCTCTTTTCTGTCGTTTACAAGTCTGCAGTCACATAAAATCTTCATGTGGTGTGATAATGTAGGCTGTGTGATTTCAAAAGCTTCCAATAATTTACAGCCGCATTTTTCGCCGTCTGACAGCATTTGTATGATTTGTAATCTGTTGGAATCGCCTAATGCTTTGCAGACTGCAGCTACATTATTTACATCCATTTTATTGCCTCCCATTGATATTTATCTATGTATAATATAATAGCAGACATATAGATAACTGTCAATGTGTTTATAATTATAATATTAGATTTATATTAGAAATCAGACTGACAGCAAAACAGCAGCTCACCATCTCATTCCGGCTGCTGCTGTTTATTGCTCATTATTCCATTTCAAATCAGACCTTCCGGATTCATATCCGGCGACTGATTTTCAGTAAAAAAACATCCGCCGATTCTTAATATGGCATTGCATTTTACTTTATTACATAATATTTTTTCTGCTTTATTGCATTATCAGGTTATAAATTATCTCATACATAGTCATACTGTTCACTATGACCTTTTCATAATTTGATTCTATATTAGTCACATATGCATCATATTCATCTTTTGTAATATACTTTTGATTCGTCCCCATGTCGTTTTCATATTCATCTCCGGTAAGATAATAATATTCCAAATTTTCACCCGAACTGAATTTTTGTATATCCCTTGATAAATAGAGTACTATTTCGTATGAACCACTTTCATCCAATGTTATCTCTTTATAATTATATAATTCATAATCACCAAAAAATAGCTTGCTATATTCGTATGTGCATATTTTCATATTTCTACTCTGCACATATAGTATATCTTCACTGTCAGATTCATCTTTGCATTCAAAAACATCATAACCAGTTATCTGTCCATTAATATATCCCATTATGTATATATTTTCTCCATCACTTATAACTACCTCTGGAATATCATCATCATTTAAATATATTATATTTCCATTATTATAATATTCTGAATAGTATATTAGCATGTCCAGCATTTCTGCCTTCCATTCAGACAACTTTTCATCCTCATTTAACGTTTCTCCTGCTTTAGCCTTTAGCCATACATCATGATTATAAAATTGATTATAATGCCATTCGATTTCCTCCGGTGCTGTACCTGCTGAATAATCATACCCATTATAAACATATACCTGTGAGCCAAATGCATCCTCACCTATAATCAATACCTTTATAACTCCTGTATATGTATTGTCAGTTTCAATACCGTACAATACTTTATACTCCGGAAAACAATTTGTATAGTATTGGTCTAAATCATTAACCAGAAGTTCTGCTGCCACACCGTAGTTGTCCGGTTTCATCTGTTCTATCAATACATTATATTCCGTTTCAGGATTCATATCCAATGTTGATATTTCCCACCTGAAACCAAGTTTTTTACCAGTATTTTCACTTGTCTGAATCATACTGAAATTCTTTACATTATCATCCTCTATTTCAAAGCATATCTCTAAAACCGTATCATCTTCATATGTATCTATAACATATGACATTTCTGTTGAAATGTTATAATCTGATAATTCACTATCACACCACTTTAAGAAATCTTTAAATCCGACAGCAACCTTATATTTATCTTCAGATTTTTCTTTCATCTTTACAAATGGTAAATCCTTCTCTGTTACCATCTTTAAAATGCAAGTTTTAAGCAACTGATAATCCGGGAGTACCGTTATCGTTGTCCCATCTTCAAAACTACTTTTTACCAGCATATCTATATTTTTCTCAGACACAGATGTCAGGTAATCGCCAAAATAAAGCTGCATTTCTCCATTTTCATCTTCATAATCCCACAAGTTACCTGCATATGCATAATGAACAGTTCTAATATTATTCCCCTCAAAAAGCTCGCTTACATAATCTATACAGTTATAATGATATAAATATGAATATGCCGTACTTTCAGGATTTTCTTCATCTTCTGAGCTCATAGTATATCCTATATATGTATCATCTCCTGATGAACTGACATCAAAAAATCCTATATTATACTCACTATCCGCTTCATACTCTGTTATATTCAGACTGTAGTTTTTTGTTTCCACAATCTGTTCTATATTTTCAAAACATTCCTTAATTGAATTTATTCTGTTTTTTTCTGATGTTTTTTCATTATTTTCATTATCTTTACCACATCCTACTACACAGAAGCATAGCAAAATGCACAATAAACATATTATCTTTTTTGCATACTTAATCATAATTTTCTCCTTTACTCACATTTAATGGTTCTTCTGTAGGTGCCTCCGGAGTCGGTTCTGGTGTTGTAGTCTCAGGTTCCTTCTTTCCGGCACTTATAACTACACTTATCTCTGTTCCCCTAGGCACGCTTGTTCCGCTTGCAATGTTCTGCTCTATTACTATGCCCTTGTATCCAATGTACCCGGGTACAGTATCAGATACCATATTTGTATGTACGGCTATGACAGCAACAGAATTCTTATATTCAGATGCAATGAGGTCAAAGTATGGAAGCTCATTAACACAAGGAGTACACCATGTTTCCCAAAAGTTAATTATAGTGAGTTTTCCTGTTTTTATAGGATTTATAGTTTCCGAAGTTATTCCATCCGGCTTGATAATTTGAAGGTCTGCTCCATAACAAAGATTTCCTTTTTTGTTGCCATACTCAGGCCGGGCATTATCTGACGATGTACTGTCACCTGTTTCTTTGCCCTGTTCAGTCTGAATGCTATCTGATAGTGTAGTATTCTTTGAATTGTCATCTATATCTTCCAAACTCTCTTTAAGTAAATTTATTCTGTTTTTTTCTGACGCTTTATCATTATTTTTATCACATCCAACTAAACAAAAACATATCAAAAGGCAGCATAAACATATTGTTTTTTTGCATACTTAATCATATTTTTTCTCCTTTACATATCTGTATCCAACTTTAGTTTTATTCGTATCCCCCTCCATTTACACAATTTCTGACCGACGAAAAAAATCGTGCCTTTTCATTGCCTCCGTATCCTTTTTTAATTATATCTTTATAATTTAAAAAAGTCCTAAGCTGAAAGCATAGAACAACAAAAAACAGACACTCAGGATTTATTCCAAAGTGTCCTAGCATATAACTGATATTTTATTATATTTTCTACTTCTGTCTATAGTTTGAAGTTTATCAACAATTTTATTAAACATTTCTACAAGATGCCTATGTATATCCCATATTTCGTCAATTGTCAGATGTCTATTATCATTGGTACAACTTCCTGCCGGAACTACTATAGCCTATCACTTTACCGACAGCCCCACTGATTAATTATTTTCATTATATATCTCTTCTAAATCTTCTATTGCTTCATCCCAAA
>CAMENQ010000027.1 GCA_945928585.1 uncultured Roseburia sp.
CTGCTGCAATAAAAATACCTGTAAGCTTTTCTTTTTTATCTTTTTCAGATGCTATAAAAAACAATCCCATACATGCAACATAGATGGCAGCATCCTCTTTTACCATAAGGGACAGCAGGGCAAAAACAGCTATTCCTATATTTCTCTTTACCACAGGCAGCTTTTTGTTTTCCATAAAATAAAACAGCCATAAAAGAAGAGGAGGAAGAAATTTATTTTCATGAAAATCATAAAACAGTCCGCTTCTCATTGTAGGATACAATAAAAACACCGCTACTATCCCTACAGTGATAAAGGCTGAATATTTTTTATTTTTGCAAAGCAGATATACCGGAATGGCTCCCGATAAAACTATAAGAAGCTGAACTACTATCAATGTAACCGGATGAGGAAATATAATATATACAGGTAAAATCAGGTAAAATACAGGTGAAAAATGAATGGCAAAATGAGAAAGAAAATAATTTCTCTCTGTGGTGGTCATTGGCATGCCTGTTTCCTTCATATAATAAAACATCTGTGAAAAGATACCAAAATCAAAATTCGGTGTTTTAAACAGAAAAAACCGTAAAACAACAAGTGCACCTACATACAAAAAAGTAGCCGCTCCTAAAATTATAAGTATAAGCTTTTGAGTTTTGTCGTTAAAATCGATATTTCTTAAAGAATATGGAAATCTTTTTAATACTGCACCTACTGCAAACAGTACAAAAAAAACTGTAATAACCGTTAAATATATATCCTTTGATTCTATAAGCATTAAAAGTCCCAAAAATATAGAGGATATACAAAAAACAAGAGCATCATTGTTATAAATTTTTGCTTTTGAAAGCAAAACATAAGCAAATGTCAGAATAAAAAATGCATCCAGTACCTCTAACATCCAGAATAATGTACTTATTTCTCCAACATAGCTGATAACAGTCCAATCTTTGTCTATGTATAATAAATTAAATAATGATACTATCAGTACTGAGGAAATAAGCCTGAAAAACAATCTTTCCCATTTGCTTAACTCTCTGTCCTTAACACCTGTATTCATATTAATCCTCCCGTTATAAAAAAGTGCCGCTCGGCAGCGGCACTTATAAATTCGCATTCGCGAATTTTTAGTTTCTTAATTTCACGCTGTTGCTTTAGTAATTTCCTATTATATAAAAAAGTCTCGCCAGACAGCGAGACTAGTTTCTTAATTCCACGCTGTTGCTTTAGGAATTTCCTATTATATAAAAAATATAAATATCTAAAAAAAGCACCGTCAAAAACTGACGGTGCAATAAATCCATAGCCTATACCCTTGAAAGATACTCACCTGTTCTTGTATCAATCTTTATAATGTCATGCTGCTCTACGAATAATGGCACATATACTGTAGCTCCTGTTTCTACAATAGCCGGCTTTGTCGCACCTGTAGCTGTATCTCCCTTGAAGCCCGGCTCTGTATCTGTAATCTCAAGCTCTACAAAAAGAGGTGGCTCAATAGCAAAAACTTCACCGTTATGTGAGCATATCTTAACCATCTCATTTTCCTTAACAAACTTAAGAGAATCTCCTACGCTGTCTTCATTTAAAGCTATCTGCTCAAATGTCTCAGTATCCATAAAGTTATATAACTCACCGTCTGAATACAAATACTGCATATCCTTTCTCTCTATACGAGCCTGTGGGAACTTCTCTGTAGGACGGAATGTTTTTTCTACAACACCGCCATTCTTAATATTCTTTAATTTTGTTCTTACGAATGCAGCTCCTTTTCCAGGCTTTACATGCTGGAATTCAATAATCTGGAATACATTTCCTTCAATTTCAACTGTTAATCCGTTTCTAAAATCGCCTGCTGATATCATTAAAAATCCTCCTTAATTACGTGCTCTGCATATATTAAAAGCACACATTAAATATATTTTATAATATATAATACTTTTTTTCAACTATTTTTTACAAAAGAAAGAGTATTATTTTTTTTATTTTTGCTTTTCTTTGGAATAATGCTGATATTTTATGGTTATTCCGGCATGCCAAGATAGTATCCCTGCAGATAGTCTACATTTGTTGTTAATATAAAATCCAGTTCCTCCCTGCATTCAATGCCCTCAGCAAGTACACGGATACCTCTGTCATGAAAACTGTTTACCAGTTCTATAAAGTAATCCTGCATTGTCTAGCTCTGATGTATTCCCTTTACAAAAGACCGGTCAATTTTTATTTCATCCGGTTCAAAAATGTCTACTGCCATCATACTGCTTTTTCCCGAACCAAAATCATCAATGGCAACCCTTATGTTATTTGAACGAATCTGTTCTCTCTTTAAAACCCATTTATCAACATTCAATTCTGTGTATTCCAGAATTTCCACAAGCATATGCTTTGCAATATCGGGAAAGCACTTAAAAAAGATTTCTGATTCTTCACTGTTAAAACATTCTGATGGGAAGGAGTTGATAGATATTATCCCATTCATCTGCCGGTCATAATATTTTTTTGAAGCACCCAGGAATGTGGCAAGCTCTAATGTATGAAGACCTCCCTTCATACGATGTTCTTCAATTAATTGCAATGGTGTACTTCCAAGTGGGCGCATTAATGCCTCATGTCCTACTATTTCCATTGATTTTTTTTCAAAAATCGACTGAAAAACAAAATCAATTTTCAATTCTCCAAGTTTTTCCGTCAATGCGTCATTTAACGGTAAGTCTGTATATTTTACCATATTTTCTCTCTTTCTTATGTATTAATTATATTACATATTACATTTCTCCAAAATTTCCTCTGCAATGGCTTTTACAGACCTGTCGTCTGTTTTTACAATTACATCTGCCACTGACAGGTATCTGTCCTTTCTTTTATTCATAAGTTCTGTAATAAAATCCAGATTCATATTTCCATTCAGAATAGGTCTGTCCTTTGAATTTTGTACTCTGCTTAATGTGGTCTCAGGTGTGGCTGTCAGCAAAACTATAACTCCGTTTTCTTTCATAATGTTGACATTTTCGTCCTTTAACACTGCACCTCCTCCACACGAAACAATAACTCCGCTGTTTTTCTGTATTTCCTTTAAATGCTTTGTCTCTATAGTTCTGAAATACTCTTCTCCATGCTGTTCAAATATATCATTTATACTTAAGCCTTCCTTTTGAACTATATACGCATCCATATCAACTTCCTTTTTTCCCGTAAGCTTTGAAAGTTCTCTTGAAACTGTAGTTTTTCCGGCTCCCATAAAGCCGATAAGCATTATGTTTTTTTTGTTCTCCGTATTCATCTTATATCCTTATCCTTTTTCTGTAATAATTTTTTGCTTTTATAATTGTAATAACTCCAATGTTTTTTTAAGTTCTTTTACATCTATCTGCCCTGGTGCCGAAGCCTTATCTGCCACTCCAAATGTAAGACATGATCCAAAAACCTCACCTGCTATGCGGCTTACCGCTCCCAGCTTTCCCATTGATATTGCAATGACCGGTATCTCAAGGCTTTCATCTGCGTCACATAATGCTGACATAAGAACAGAAACATCTTTTTTTGATTGTGGCATAACTGCTATCTTTGCTATGTCTGCGCCCTGATTTTCCATATATTTCAGACGTTCTGAAATATCAGACCTTTCAGGTGTTTTTTCAAAATCATGGTTTGATGCAATAACCGGTATTTTTTTTGCCTTTGCATAAGCTGATAATTCTTTTAATATACTGTCATCAAAAAAAGCTTCCACATCTACTGCATCCACCATGCCACTGTCAATGGCAGTTTTAACAAGACTTTTATATTTTTCAGAGGATATTTCCCTTTCTCCTCCCTCTTTTTTGGTGCGGAAGGTAAATAGTAATGCCATATCTGAAATAATCTGTCTCACCTTTTTTAAAAGTTCCAACAGCCTGTCCTCATCAAATACATTTTCAAAAAAATCTATTCTAAGCTCTATAACATCAACTGCATCTCGGTACTCATTATGTATTTTTTTCATTTGGTCCGTAACAGCTTCATATGTTGTGCCTGTGACAGGTACACATATCTTTGGCATTCCCTGACCTAATATAATATTCCTTACGTTTACTGTTTTTTTCATTAAAATGTTCTCCTAACGGATTTTTATTTTTTGTTTTTACGTGTAAACAGTCTTATAAAAAAATTTTTAATTTTTGCAAAAAAGCCGTATTTTTTATCATTCAGATTTTCATTTTCAAAGTTTTCATTTTCAAAGTCTTCCATATTACCTATGTTGTACTTTTTATTACGGATTTTTCTGCTGTAATTTCCACTCTCATCAAATTCATCAAGACTGTAGCTTCTCCGTCTTTCAGTTATGTCATCATCTTCAAATTCATCATCAAGGGAATATTTTCTCATAGCTCTCCGCCTGTCCCTTTCTGACATATTTTCCGCCAGATGCTTATCCATACGTGCATTTGCCACGCGCCTTTTAGCAGCCTCAAGTTCAAGTCTTTTTAACTCTTTAATCTCAAACTCCCGCACTTCCTTCTTTTTTCTTTTTTTCATACTTCTTATAAAAAGAAAAATAATCAATAAAGAAACTGCCGCTATTGCACCTGTAATAACATAACTTAAAGTCTTAGCCTTTTGATATTTTTCAGTTGTTTTAGCTGCACCCGATGCTGCATTCATAAATAAATCAGGATTCTTCCCTATAAACATGGCAGCAACACATGCCAGTGCCAATATGGCAAAAACTGCAAAAACCGTAAGAATATCCTGTGGGCTGTTGTATCTTTTTCTTTTTTTATCTACTTCCAGCTTTAATTTTTCCAAATCTTCCTCAGGTATACTTCCGTATTTTTCTTTATTTTTACTTTTTTCCATATTGTGCATCACTCCTTGTAATGTCTTAACGTGTTCCAAGCAGATAATTTATAAACTGCTGTGCTGTTCTGCCGGATATTCCTCCATGACTAAGCTCCCATTTATTTGCCTCTGCCTTAAGCTCCTCCTCACTTATGGTAAGACCTGCTTTTTTCGCCAGTCCGATAACAATATCAAAGTATTCCTTCTGACTAGGTTTTTCATAGCTGATTGTTACACCAAATCTGTTTACAAGTGAAAGCTTTTCTTCCATGGTATCTGATTTATGCATTCCGTTACTGATTTCCACATCATTTCTGTCGTTCCATGTCTCCTTAATAAGATGCCGTCTATTTGATGTGGCATAAATCAGTATATTTTCAGGTTTCGTTTCAACTCCGCCCTCGATTACTGCCTTTAAAAATTTATATTCTATCTCAAATTCCTCAAAGGACAAATCATCCATATAAATTATAAACTTGTAGTTTCTGTTTTTTATGGTGGCTATGACATTTGACAATTCCTTAAACTGATGCTTATAAATCTCAATTAGTCTTAAGCCCCTGTCATAATACTGGTTTACAATAGCTTTGATGCTGGTGGATTTGCCTGTGCCGCTGTCTCCGAAAAGCAGTACATTATTTGCCTTTCTTCCCTCCACAAAAGCTTCCGTATTTTCAACAAGCTTTTTCTTTTGTATTTCATAACCTATAAGGTCATCCAACATAACCCTGTCCATATTATTAATGGCGTAAAATTTAATATTTCCAATGGTATGTCCGTCTTCCATCTGTCCCAAGCTGTTATTATCAGCTATTCTGAAGGCTTTATTTAGTCCGAATATTCCCACACCATAATCCCTGTAAAAGCCTGTGATAATATCAAAGAATTCATTTTCATCCTTTGCTTTTTCCAGTTTTCGGCTTAATGAAATAACTTTTTCACTTACATTTTTGTTATACATAAGCTCCGGCTTTACTATGGACTTGTATTGTGATAACACGCTAAAGCAATTTATGCCAAGTGCTTTTTCAATATCAGTGAAGTCATAATTGAAAAGCTCCATAAATGCTTTAAAATCATTTTTTGCAAATATATTTACGCTTCCGTCACCTGCACCAAGCTTTTCACATGTAATGGTAAATGGATTTTCATCTGTAATAAGTATATATGTAAGGTAATTATGCCACAAATTTTCATCAAAGCCGTAATCTGTGGCAACTTTAAGTATTCTCTTTATCTGGCATAATACCCTTGTAGTAAGTACATCCGTACTTTCGCTTTTATTTTCAAGCTTTTCACATATGTCACTAAGCTCCATAAGTATAGAGTCCTTCGGCATATCGCCATATATAAGTAATTTTGAAATTATGTGGTTCATTATATCTTTCCTTCTTTAATATAAATATTTGTATCATCATTAATAAATAAATCCGACTCAAGCTGAGCTAAAAACTCATTATACAGTCTGCTTTTCCGCTCCCATATTTCCCTTGCCCTCGGCGTAACCATGGAATTCGGCATATTGCTTTTAAATTTCATCATCCTGTCATAAGCATCCTTATAGCTTTCTGCACCTAGCTTTCCTGTCACAAGACAATCCCAAAGGACTCTCATTGTCCCCTCTTCATCCATCTGATCTGCCTCCATAAGAAGTGTCAGCTCAAGGGGAATATCAGTTCCAAGAAGATGCTTGTCAGAGTGCTGCTCTATCATATATGCCACCTTATCAGTAAGCTTTTCATCAAAGCCTTCCTTCTTAGCAAACTCCCTGAATATAGCCGCCCCTCTTTTACCATGTTCTTTTCTGTCCTTATCCTCATAGCCTATATCGTGAAATACAGCCGCCAGATACAACGCTTCCCTGTCTGCTTCAATTCCCTCTGATATAATATCCAGCCACTTAATAACACGCTTTGTATGCTCAAATCTGTCCCTGAAGGTCTGTTCAGGATTTTCGGATTTTATGCCATTGTGGGCTGTAAGATAATCCCTTACATAATTCAAATATTGTTCGTACATTATAACATTTCCTTCTTGTATTCTATGCTGTATACCAGCGATTTTTTTGCTTTAGCAACATTATACCCTTTACAATGCTATAAATCAATAATTAATTCAGTGCATAATACCTTCCCTTAAGTTTCATAAGTTCCTCGTGGGTACCCTGCTCTGCAATTCCCTTATTTGCAATAAAGAGAATCCTGTCTGCGTTTCTTATGGTTGAAAGTCTGTGGGCTACCATAAATGCCGTTTTATCCTTAAGAATAATATCAAGGGCTTCCTTTATCATAATTTCCGTTTCGGTATCTATGGAACTGGTAGCTTCGTCAAGTATAACTACCGACGGATTTTTAAGTATGATACGTGCAAAGCTTAAAAGCTGCTTTTCTCCTGCTGAAAGACCTGCTCCGCGTTCCTCTAAGACTGTGTTATAGCCGTCTGAAAGACGATTTATAAATTTGTCTGCAAATATGGTTTTTGCAGCCTGTATACATTCTTCGTCTGTTGCATCAGGTCTTCCGTATCTTATGTTTTCCATGATAGTTCCCTTAAATATAAATGGTTCCTGCATAAGAACGCCTACTTCTTTTCTTAAGGATTCCAGTGACGCATCCCTTACGTCAACGCCGTCTATTGTTACGCTTCCCTCCTGAACATCATAAAATCTTGTAAGCATATTTATGACTGTGGTTTTTCCGGCTCCCGTAGGGCCTACAAGTGCTATGGTTTCTCCCGGCTTTACGTGAAGGTCAAAGTCCTCAAGGATATTTACGCCCTCCTCGTAGCTGAACGTAACATGGTTAAAATCTACCTGTCCTTTTACGTTTTTAAGTTCTGTACTGCCCTCTTTATTGTCTATTTCTATAGGATAATCTATAAGGTCAAATACCTGCTCAAGATTTGAGCTTACCTGGGCAAGCTGCTGTATAATAACTGCTATCTGTGTAAGAGGGCCGCTGAAAAGTCCCATGTAGCTTGTAAATGCAACTACAGTACCTGCATTTACGGATGTGCTTCCAGATAATATAAGTGCCAGTGCCGTTGCGTAAAGACAAACTGTTCCAAAATTCCAGAAGGTTTCTACTATAGGTGTGTTCAGCTCATTTCTGTAAAAGATTTTAAGCCATACCTTACATGCCCTGTCATGGATTTCGTCATATATTTTAACATTTTCCTCTGTTCTGTTGTAATTCTTTATTATTTTTTCGCCCATAATTGACTCTACAAGAAAGGCTGTTCTGTTTGAATTACACTGTCTCTGCTGTGAGAAAAATCTTTTAATTTTGTATCTTAAATACATTACAAGTATCATCATCGGTATAACCGTAAGGAATACAACAAGTGTAAGCTGCGGACTTATTGACAGCATAAACACTGTAACTACCACTATTTTTATAATGTAAACCATAAAATTCACAACATAATTTGTAAAGAAATTTGCCAAATCATTTACATAATCAGTAACTCTTACGACTATTTTTCCGTCAGGTCTTGAGTCAAAATAGTCAAACGGCAGCTTTTGAAGCTTATAAAATGCCTCCTGCCTTATCTTTGCTATGATTTTGTGGCCTGTTGTTCCCATTATTCTCTGATGTGCAAAGGTGACTGCTATTTCTATTGCTGCGCAGCATACAAGTCCTGCCACCGTAAAAATCAAATCTTTTGTTTCCTTTGAAACAGATATGTCATTTATAATATGGCGGAGCAAAAGTGGTGAAACCATTGATGCACCTGCCGATACAAGCATAAGAAGAACTACTATTATAAATAAATGTGAATATGGAATAATATATCGCAGTATTTTTCCAAACTGTTTCATATCTATTTTCTTCTGAATGTTTTCATCCTGAAAATATGTATTTCTTTTTGCCATTATTACACCTCCTCTGCCAGTGCATCAAAGTCTACAACTGATTTTTTCTGTGCTTCCTGAACATTGTATACTTTCGCAAAATGTCCGTCCATCTTCATCAGTTCTTCAAAGTTTCCACGCTCCACTATCATACCGTCCTGCATATATAGGATTTCATCACAGTCTGTTACCGATGAAAGTCTGTGTGCAGATATTATAATTGTTTTTTTCGGATAAAATTCTTTTATATCTTTTAAAAGCTGTTTTTCAGTATTTACGTCAAGAGCACTTGTTGAGTCATCTAATATAAGCACATCTGCATCCTTTAAAAGTGCTCTTGCTATTGATACTCTCTGCTTTTGCCCTCCTGAAATTCCTAAGCCTCTTTCTCCTACTATAGTCTCATATGCATCAGGAAGCTCTTTTATAAAGCCATGTGCCTGTGCGTGTTTTGCGGCCCTTATTATTTCATTTTTTTCAACATAAGGCTCTGAATATGCTATATTTGAGTCAATGGTATTTGAAAAAAGAAATACATCCTGAAATACATAAGCATAAAAATTCCTGAGATTTTCAAGAGAGTATTCTCTTACATTTTTTCCGTTTATTTCTATGCTTCCTGCAGTCATGTCATGTATGCGGACTAATGATTCAAGAAGCATACTTTTTCCGCTTCCCGTTCCTCCTACAATACCAAGCTTTTTGCCGTATGGTATGTCAATGTTAATGTTTTTAAGAACTGCCCTGTCATTTAAAACAAGTGATGCATTATTTACCTTTATGTTTGGAACATCTGTCTTTTCGGTAATTCTGCCTTCATCAGGTATTTTCGAGTCAGTATTCATATAATTTAGCATTTTATGGCCTGAAACAAGCTGCTGCTGCATCTGAAACATTACATTGTTTATCTGTGTAATGTAATCCATTATTTTAAGAACATAGCTGCTGCAGGTAAGAAGGTATCCTACAAGCATATAGTCATTTATAATAAGTACTGCACTGACTGCTATTGTACCTATATAAGCAAACTGCTTTATTGAGCTGAATACTACCTCAAACTTTGAGGACAGCTTTATCTGGTTTATGTATGAGCTTTTAAGTCTTTCATTTGACTTGTCAAATTTCTTCTTTTCTACATCTTCATTTGTAAAGGAACGTACAAGACGTACTGCTTCAATGTTTTCCTGTACAGTCAGATTCATCTCGCTGTTGCTGCCTCTTATTTCCCTGTAATTAACTCTTGCCTTAGTTCTGAACTTTAATACTGCCACCACCAAAAACGGAGTAAGTATAACAGGTATTATAAGCAGTGAAATATTAAGCGTTGCAAGCATTGTTACACTTAATATAAGCGCAAATACACAGTCTATCATAACCGGTATCATACGGCAGAACATTTCCTTAAACATAATGGTATCTGAGTTAATTGTAGTTAAAAGCTCTCCTGTGTTAAACTCCGATACAGTTTCACTGTCAAGCTCCATAAGCTTTTTAAACGTAACCTTTCTAAGATCGGTTTCAAGCCTTAATCCTAATCTCTGGTTTCCTACATTTTTTATGTAGACAATAATTATCCTGAGAATAAGAAAGCACATAAAAATAATACCAAGACTTATGCAGAGTTTCATTGTATGTACTTCTCCGAAATTTCCGTCTAAAAGAAATAAAAATACATTACTCTTATCTTCTTTCGCATCTTTACTCAGTATAACATAATTAATAAACATTCCGGAAAGCATAGGCAGCATAAGGTCTGCTATTATTCCTATAAAGCTTAATATCTGAAATAATATCTGTAATGGAAGGTTTCTCTTCCAATACCTAAATCCAAACTTTAAAACATCCATTATAAGGTTTCTCCCTCCGTAAAAGAATAGTCTACTACACAGTCGTGTATGTTTTCCTCATTATTTATCTGGGCAAGCAGCATATTAAAAGCGTTCTGCCCTATGGTTCTTATTTTACAGTCAACAGAACATATTCGCGGCGATATACGGTCAAGCATTTCAATGTTGTCAAATCCCATTATACCTATGTCCTCCGGTACCTTTATTTCGTTTTTCCTGTATATTTCAAGGGTTTTTATGGCAATATTGTCATATGCACAAAGTATGGCAGTCTTTTTATGCTTTTCTTTTGCATCCTTTGCAATATCAAGAAGTTTTTCCTCATCATACTCTGTCATTACATGAGGTTCTCCAAGGTCATACATTTCCAGACCTTCATCATAGCCGCACCGCCGCTGCTCCATAGAAAAGATATTTATCTTTTTTTCTCTCTGGCGCTCAATTCCCCAATCCATATACCATATACTTTCGTAGCCTTTATTTACCATATGCTTTACTGCATTTCTCATAATTTTACGGCAGTCTACGTCAATATGGGGTATTTTCCCACAGCCGATACGGTTGTATACAGATACTAAAGGTATATCAAGTCCCAATAGAATGTCGGTCAGATCCTCCTCCCGTCCTACAGGAAAAATAATAAGACCATCCACTTTCCTGACTGCAAAATGGTTAATTGCCTCCAGTTCACTTTTCTTATCATTTTTTGAAAGTATAAGCTCCATAAAATATCCGTGTTTTCTGGCTTCTGCCTCTATTGACTCAATAAGCATACAGAAAAATGTGTTTTTTAAATTTATTCCTATTACACCTATTGTGTTTGTTTTTCCTTTAGCTAAGCATCTCGCCAGATGATTTGGCTGATAGTTCATTTCCTTTGCCGTCTTTAGTATCATTTTTTTTGTTTCTTCTTTTATACCGCCTCTGTTATTTAATGCTCTGTCTACCGTTCCTTCCGATACACCGCATTTTATGGCAATATCTTTTATACGAACTGCTATGATGCTCACTCTCCTTTCTGCTTTTGTTTCTTTTTTCGTGTGCGCACACTATATTTTACAAAAAAAATAATAAAATGCTTATTTTTGATAGACGTGTGCGTGCACGTTATATAATTTATATTAACGCCATCGGAGTGATATGTCAATAGTTTTTTATTATGATTTCCGATACCTGAAGCTTTTGGACCGGTTTATTTGGTGCAGGACTCAGCTGAGTCCGACACCAGATAAACCGGTCCACAATTTTCCCTCTATTTATCTATGTACTTTACACTTTTTCCCGAAGAATGCTCCTCTGTCACAAAATGCTCCTTATCAACTGAATGTTTTGACTCAACAGGATTAACGTGTACCATACAATGTTTTACATCCGGAAATTTTTCCTCCATTTCCTCGTGAATATGCTCTGCTATGGCATGTGCTTCATACAATGTCATATTTCCGTCAGCACTGAATTCTATATCAACATATACCTTTGAACCAAACATACGTGTACGTATAAGGTCAAGAGAAATTATCTCATCATGTGAAAGCACCATTTCCCTCATAAGTGCTTCAACCTCTTTATCACATGATTTATCTACCATTTTATTTATGGCTTCCTTAAATATGTCTATTGCAACCTTAAAAATAAAAATGCATATGATAACGCTGGCAAGAGGGTCAAGTATAGGATATCCTAACATTGCACCTCCGATACCGATAAAGCTTCCGACTGACGATAATGCGTCAGAACGGTGATGCCATGCATCAGCCATAAGTGCATCGGATTTTATCTTTTTTGCTCCGTTTCTTGTATACCAGTACATCGCTTCCTTGATGGCTATAGATATTACTGCCGCTATCAATGCTAAAGCTCCCGGTATTTTAAGTTCTTCTGCATTTATAATATTTTTTACACCGGTATAGCCTATGCCGGCGCCTGTTATGGCAAGTGCAACAGAAAGAATAATGGCTGCTACGCTTTCCAATCTGTCATGTCCATACGGATGGTCGCTGTCCTCTGCCTTTCCTGCCATTTTCACTCCGCCAATTACCACAAAAGTGCTGAATACATCTGATGCCGAATGTACCGCATCGGAAATCATGGCTCCCGAATGAGCTATAATACCTGCCAGCAGTTTAAATAAAGCAAGTATTATATTTGCAAGTATACTTACAATAGATATGCGCATTGCAACTGCACTGTGTTCTTCATCGTTGACGGTTATTATACTATCTGTCGTTATCTTTTTTTCCATTTTTAAACCCCGTACATAAAATCAGGCTGCCGTTTAAGGTTTAACTGACTATATGCTTTCCTTTCTGCTATTTTTCCCTTAGTCTTAAATACAATATATGCATAATGTTTTTTAATTATTAAAGCATTTAAAGCATTATGCATATAGTAAAAGCTCATCACTTATGTGATGAGCTTCAGTGCGGAAAAAGGGACTTGAACCCTCACGTCATTGCTAACACTAGATC